>JBEKPQ010000034.1:0-39837 GCA_049520575.1 Thermodesulfobacteriota bacterium
TTTTGAGGTAAGATGGCTTTCGTGGACACCAAAGTTAAGTTAAAATACAAAAAGACGGAGGTGCCAAAATGGAAAGGATTCCCAGAGCGATCTACACGAAGGAGCTTCGAGAAGAAGCAGTGAAGCTGGTAACAGAAGGCGGATTGAGCATACCGGAGGTGGGGCGTAGGTTATCGGTTTCCCCCTCGACAATACGGTACTGGGTTAAGGCAGACAGGGAGGGCAAGCTGAAGGAGGTGGGAAAGCAGCAACGACCGCTTACCGAAATAGAAATGGAGCTTGCCCGGGTCAAGCGTGAACTGGCAGAAGCCAGGATGGAGCGTGACATATTAAAAAAAGCGGCCGCGTACTTTGCGAAGGAGTCGCTGCCAGGTACGCGGTCATGAAAGAAATGCGATTCAGGTATTGTATCGCGGCGATGAGCCGTATGGTGCAGGTATCAAAGAGCGGCTATTACCAATGGCTCAAACGGAAGCCTTCGAAACGTGTTCAGGAAGAGGGAAGGTTGGAAGTGGAGATAAGAGCCGCGCACAAGAGGACCCGTGAGACTTGTGGTCCTGAAAGATTACAGCATGAGCTCAAAGAGCAGGGAGTGAAGGTAGGGATCTGGTGGATCAGACGGATCAGGAAGAAGCTGGGGTTACGGTGCAAGCAGAAGAGAAAGTTCAGGGCTACCACGGATTCAAAGCATGCCTTTCCGGTGGCAGAGAATCTGCTCCATCGGCAGTTTGAGGCAAAGGGGCCGAACGAAATATGGCTCAGTGACATTACCTATATCCCCACAGAAGAAGGCTGGCTCTATCTGGCCGGTCATAAGGACCTCTTCACAAGAGAAATCGTTGGATATGCGATGGGCAATCGAGTCACAAAGAACCTGGTGAGTCAATCTTTGTTCAAGGCCGTGGCAGCCAAGAGGCCGGGAGCAGGCCTGATCCACCATTCGGATCGTGGGCGTCAGTACTGCGCCCATGAATACCGGGAGCTGACGGATCAGTTCAAGATGAGACCATCCATGAGCAGGAAAGGCAATTGCTACGATAATGCCCCCATGGAGAGCTTCTGGGGCACGCTCAAGAATGAGCTTATCTATCATTGTCACTACAAGACGAGAGGACAGGCTATCCGGGAGATCACCGAATACATCGAGGTATTTTACAATCGGCAGAGAAGGCAAGTGCGGCTGGGGTACCTATCCCCAGCTGTTTATGAACGGCAATTCTATGCAGGGCAGATTGCGGCATGAAAGACAGTTTCGTGTCCACTATTGCCGTGTCCACTATTGCCATCAGGGGTCATTGCAAAGGGGTTTTTATCTATATTTTAACAAAACCCTACCTCTCTCCTGAGAAATGGGGTTTATTATTCTTCCATCGACGCTCCCTGTTTAAAGGTTGCCTACAAGAAAACTTGGATAAGTTAATTTAAATATTCTATCTCTTATCGACTAAAAAGTCAATTGCTGTCAATCAACTTTTCATTGATTACGGTTTGAAATCTTTTGTTTTTTCAACAGAGGGGAGTTGATGATTACAGGAAGAAGTCGTCATCACACTTGACAATACCTGTATATTCAAATCCTGACTTTCACACATTGCCCCTACTTGGTTCATGCCTTGCCACTCGTTCCCGTGCCGCCCTGAGTGCAGTCCACTTTGTCATTTCATCACCAACATTGAATTTTTCGTTGAATTCAATGGATTTTATCGGACGATATAAAGCGATAGGAAATAAAAAAAACCCGTTATTTCTAACGGGTTTTGTACTTCCTTGGACTGTGTCGGATTTTAACGTGGTGGCGGTGCAGGGAGTTGAACCCCGGACACTGCGGATATGAGCCGCATGCTCTGACCACCTGAGCTACACCGCCACATGACTCCTTTTAGGGTCGGCGTTTAACCTCTCCCAAATCATAACCATACAAGATACTGCGGGCATCGGAGATAAAGGTAATTCCGGTACTCTGAACAACCCCCACCACCAGTTGTTTCTGGCCGTTATTTTTAAAATCAGCCACATTGTAAGTGGCGATATAATCGTTGATTGTCGGGGTCCTCCAGTTTTCTTTCATACCCCCTCCGTCCCAGGAGATAGAATAGATCTCACCGCTACTGAAGGCGCGGTACCGGTCCAGAAAATTAAAAAACGACCCCTTGTTTTTATTCAGGATGATCTCCTTTTTCCCCGGGTTTGATACGGAAGTAACCACCAAACGGGCCGGGATATATACTAAGTCTTTATCCTTCTCGGGCCCACTCCACAAATTGTTGGCATTCGACTTTTGACTGAGATAGTTAAGTGTACCCCCGTAGAAATCGCTGCTGGAATATTTGGCTTTGCCTTTTTCTGATATAATCATTAACTGGTTGTTGCGATTGACATGGAGGATCTCTTGAGAACCGTCTGGGTTGTCTTCCAGTAAAACAAAATCAAAAACCGTCAATCCCTCAGGGACTTTCAACCGCTCCACCTCAACATACCGTCCTTCTTTCCAGGAAAGAACGACTATTTTGGTATCAAAAAACAGCTCGCCATATCTTTGCTGACCCAACAGGACAGACCCTCTTCCGGGCAATTGATGGACTCGAAGGTAATAAGGGACATTTTTGGCGATGGTTTTATATTCCCCCTGGGACCAGGAAAGGGTAAAGGATCGTAGTGTGTTGTCCCGGTAATTGGTAACAAAAATTTGCGGGGTCCCCGTCCCGTGAATGTCGGCCACATCAACACTCAGGTAATTATCATAAAGGCCTCCGCGAATCTCTTTGATCAACTCGAATCGGTCCTGAAGATAGCGATAGATATAAACTCGGTTCTTGCTGATCAAAACCGTTTCAATTTTGCCGTCTCCGTCTAAATCACCGAAGGCCATATCGACTACAGCAAAAGGTAAGATACTGCTTCGCCAGACACCGGCCATATCAAAGCCACCGGCATTGATAATAATCTGAGGAGAAAGGGGGTTAATCGTAAATCCCTTAAGTGAAATAGGGGCCTTCCCAGAAGGAGCGGTTTCCGCTGACGGCTCCGGACTTTTGGGTTGAAGTGCCGCCTCCGATGAAGTTGGAGACTTCCGGGCACGATCAAACACTTTTTCATTGATCATGTCCGTCAATTCGTTGACCCTGATGATAACCTCATCCATATTCTTGGCCTGGGCATAGAATTTTTTCAGGGGTTGGCGAAGAGCAATATTCACCAGGTTAATGTCAAGACTGACCGTGGTACCCAAGACATTGATACTGCCCCAAAGGACCACATCTGCTCCCAATTGTTTTCCGATCTCAACAGCGCGGGGTTCATCCAAGAGCCCGGCTATATTTTCCCTGACCTTCTGGACTTGAAAGCTGTCTAGGACCAGGACTTTATCTTCCCAAGTCAGGCGCGAAGCAAGCATGTCCTGAACCCCTTCCCGCAAAAAGTCCATCCGTTCCGCTGAGTTGATGATAAAAGGGAGAATAGCCACCTTTTTAGCTTCCTCGGCCCAAGAGGTCGCAGTCAAGAAGAAGGCAAGGATAAAGGCCAACCCCCAAAGACCCTTTCGGCCTGAAGCAAGTCCATTTTTTTGTTTCATAATTGTTCTCCTTTAGTTATCGAAAAAATAGCATGCCTGGTTGATCCTGTCAACCCTGTAGTGATGATTAAACCAATCCTTGACTTTGAAGAGGGTTTCTTTCATACTATATTTTATTGTCGTAACTTGAAATAATTTCCGGAGAAAGGGAGCCATTATCGGCCATGGATCCAGGACTCATCAAACAGATCAATCAACGGCTACAGGAAGAACTCCTGAAAAAAGAGATCGAGGTGGTTCAATACGGTCTGACCGAACTGGAACGTCTGATAGAAAAACGTCATCAGGACATAGCCAGTTTGCAAGTGGACATCAAAGGACTGGCCCAAAAATTTCAAAACCGTCTTAAAATTTTAAAAACCTCAAAGATATCCTGATCCATGTTTGAACTAATCATCATCACCCAATTTGCAGCCGCTCATCATTTAAGGAATTATCAGGGGAAATGCGAACAACTCCATGGCCACAATTGGAAGGTGGAGGTCTTTGTCCGGGCCGTCCAATTGAATTCAGCCGGTCTGGTCAGGGACTTCGGGGAAATGAAAGCTGCTACTCAGGAAGTCCTGGATGGGCTGGACCACAAGTACCTGAACGAATTGGTTCCTTTTAACGTAGAAAATCCTTCCTCGGAGCATATTGCCCGTTATCTCTTTCATGAATTAAGCCGCCGTCTGAATGATAATCAGGTACAGGTGAGCAAGGTCTCTGTTTGGGAATCGGACACCGCTTGTGCCACTTATTTCGGCGAATAAACACGGGTACACGGTCTAAGGTTCAAGGTATACGGTCCAAGGTTTTTTATCTTTGAACTTTGAACTGCAACCTCAAGCCTTTGGCCTTCAGTCTTCAGCCTTTTTTTTAATACAACTGACTCCGTTCATATAAGGCTGGAGAACGGGAGGGATCAACACGCTGCCGTCTGCCTGTTGATAGTTTTCCAGGAGGGCCACCAGAGTTCTGCCGACAGCTAATCCGGACCCATTAAGCGTATGGACCAATTCCGTCTTGGTCCGTCCTTCCCGACGGAAACGGATATTAGCCCGGCGGGCCTGAAAGTCTTCAAAATTGCTGCACGAAGATATTTCCCTATAAAGATCTTGCCCCGGAAGCCAGACCTCAATGTCATAGGTCTTAGCGGAAGCAAACCCGAGATCTCCGGTACAAAGACTGACCACCTGATAAGGCAACCCCAATTGTTTCAGGACTTCTTCGGCGTTTTTCAGCAAGCTTTCCAGTTCAGCATAAGATTCTTCGGGGGCACAGAATTTCACCAATTCCACCTTATTGAACTGATGCTGGCGGATAAGCCCTCTGGTATCCTTGCCGTAAGAACCGGCCTCTGATCTAAAGCAAGGGGTATAAGCCACAAAGTGTTTCGGCATCTCCTGAATGGAAAGGACTTCCTGTTGATAGAGATTGGTCACCGGTACTTCGGCCGTTGGAATCAGAAAATAATCCCACCCTTCTAATTTAAATAGTTCGTCTCGAAATTTGGGTAATTGACCGGTCCCGATCATGCTCTGGCTGTTGACCATAAAAGGCGGCAGGATTTCAGTGTAGCCATGTTTGTTGGTGTGTAGTTCCAGCATAAAGTTGATTAGGGCACGTTCCAGACGGGCTCCCAACCCTTTATAGATCACAAAACGGGCTCCGGTCATACGAGTGGCCCGTTCAAAATCGAGGATATCAAGGTTCTCACCGATCTCCCAATGAGGTCGGGGCGTAAATGAGAAAACCGGTTTTTTACCCCAGGTCCGAACAACCGGATTGTCCTCGCTGGTATAACCTACAGGAACCGTCTCATGCGGGAGATTAGGCAAGGTGAGCAGGATAGCAGAAAATTTTTCTTCAATCCCGGCCAGGGAATCATCCAATTCTTTGATCCGTTTGGAGACCTGACGCATTTCCTCAATGGCCTCCCGGGCCTCTTTCTTTTCCTGTTTCAAGCGCCCAATCTGGTCGGAAACCGTATTCCGACGATGCTTCAGGGTCTCTGCCTCCTGGAGGATTTCCCGCCGTTCCTTATCCAAAGACTCAAAGGTCTCCCAGGGCAAATCCTGACCCCGCAGGGACAGCCGATCCTGCACCCAAGCCAATCGTTCCCGTATCAATCTTAAATCCAACATGATCTTTGCCTTATTTAGTGTTTAAAGAGTACCACAATTAGTCCGGTCAGTCAATCCTTTCAACCAATCCCTTCCTATTGTTTTATAAAGACCTCGGCCGGAGAATTTAATAACTTGTCCCTTCTTTTCAGTTATGGTAACTATCCAAATATGGCTAACACAAAATCTTCCAAAAGTATCGGGCCGGAGATCATTGATTTTTTCGCCTCGGTCAAGTTGGCACTGGTCCTACTCATCACCCTGGCCATAACCTCCATCCTAGGGACTGTTTTGCCCCAGGGAGAACCCCTGGCGTTTTATGAGCAGCGCTATGGACTAGTAGCCGGTAAGCTGGTTCGCTTTTTTCAGCTTTATGATATGTATCATTCCTGGTGGTTTCAATGTCTTTTGCTTTTATTAACCGTTAATTTATTGGTTTGTTCCCTGAAACGCTTTTCTTCCACCTGGAAGGTGGCTATGGCTTCTCCACGGTCCGTTTCTGAGCATCTGTTTGAAACCCTGCCTTTTCACCGTAAGCTCACTTTTAAAGAAACACCTATGGACTCCCGGGCCTGGGCACACTCCCTCGTTGGCTGGCATTTTAGAAAGGTGAACCGCCTTTCCTCGGAACAGGGAACAGCCTTCTATCTGGAAAAGGGTCGATTCAGCCGCTTTGGGGTGTACCTGATCCATTTGAGCGTCCTGGTTATTTTTTTAGGGGCCATCATAGGATCTTTATACGGTTTTAAAGGTTTTTTGGAACTCAAGGAAGGGGAGAGCGCAGACCAAGTTATCATCAAAGATGGGTACCCCCCTAAAAAATTAGGCTTTTCTGTCAGATTGGATCACTTTGCCATGGCCTTCTACCCCAACGGGATGCCCAAAGAATACCGGTCGGATCTGAGTATCCAAGAGCAAGGAGTGGAAAAGCAGAAGGCCGCTGTCCGGGTCAATGATCCTTTTTCTTATAAAGGCATCCATTTTTATCAATCCTCATGGGATCAGCTTCCCGTCTCCATCAAACTTGCTTTAGAAAAAGGCGGGCAGGAATCGGAATTAGACCTTAAAATGGAAGAAAGGGTTCCTGTACCCGAAACCCCTTTTGCCTTACAAGCGGTTCGATACGTCAACAATTTATCGGATCTGGGACCGGCCATAGGAGTGATCCTAATTAAAGATCAGGAAGAAGTCGATCAGGGCTGGATCCTGGCCAATCATCCTGAATTTCACGGCAACCGTCTGGGGGAATTCCATTTGAAGGTCAAGGAACTCAAAACCCAGTATGTAACCGGATTGCAGGTCAATCAGGACCCGGGGGTCTGGTTTATCTGGATCGGGGCTTCGCTGATGCTCATCGGATTTAT
Organism: Thermodesulfobacteriota bacterium; assembly: GCA_049520575.1. Classification (GTDB taxonomy): domain Bacteria; phylum Desulfobacterota; class RBG-13-43-22; order RBG-13-43-22; family RBG-13-43-22; genus RBG-13-43-22. Next base: position 7,041 of record JBEKPQ010000034.1, read on the forward strand.
CGTGACCTTTTATTTTTCCCATCAACAGGTTTGGATCTGGATCCAGGAGAAAAAGGATTCCCGGAAAGAGTTAAGGACGGAAATTCTGATGGGCGGAACGGCTCACAGGAACCGGGATGCCTTTGTCCGCAAGATGGAGCAATTAACCGAGAAGGTACGGAGCAGTTAAAATGAACAGTTCTTTTTTATTGAGTTTAGTAACTTTCGGCTACTTTTTTTCAGCCTTTTTTTATCTGATTGCTCTGGTGTTGAAAAAACAGGGGATAGGTCGATTGGCCGGCTGGGTCATCCGGGTTGTTTTTCTCATCCACACCGGGGCCGTCATCCTGCGCTGGATTGAATCCTACCAAATGGGAATCGGCCATGCCCCTCTTTCCAACCTTTACGAGTCCCTGATCATTTTTGCCTGGACCATCGCCCTGATTTATATCTGGATCGAATGGAAAACAAGATCCAGAGCCATCGGGGTCTTCGCCACTCCTTTTGCTTTTCTGGCCATGGCCTATGCCTCCTTTTCTCCGGATATGAATACCCGCATCCAGCCCTTACTGCCGGCCTTGCAGAGCAATTGGCTAATTGCCCATGTCATCACCTGTTTTTTGGGCTATGCGGCCTTCGCCGTCTCCTGTAGTCTGAGTATCATGTACCTGACCAAGAAACTCCTGGATTATCATCGGATTTTTATTGTTGACGGTGGGTATCGCTACGGGTGCGATCTGGGCCCATTCGGCCTGGGGGACTTACTGGGGCTGGGACCCCAAAGAAACCTGGTCCTTAATCACCTGGCTGCTTTATGCCGCCCTTTTACATGCCCGGATGGTGAAAGGCTGGCATGGGACCCGAATCGCCTGGCTTTCGATCATCGGGTTTGCCAGTGTCCTGTTTACCTATTTCGGGGTCAATTTCCTATTGTCGGGACTGCATAGTTACGGAACGTCCTGATCCATTACCAGGTTGTTGAAAAAGGCCGATGAACCCTTTTCTTTGGGTCTGTTTTCGCTCCGGTTGTGCGGTCCCCATGGCCAAAGCAAGTGTGGTAAAAAGGCTCATACCGGATTCATTATCCCAATTAGTTTAGTAAGAAAATAAGATTCGAGGATCCAACCCCGCATTTATTTCATCGTAGTTCTTAAATAATTCCTTCCTTTTTTTCCCTTTCCAAAATCCGCAATCCGAAACCGGGAACCCATCCCGATGCAATCGGGATGGGAGTGACCAAAGGGAACAAATCGGAAATCCTAATTTTTTTAGGGCGTCCCCACCTTCCACCTCGATAAGGCATCGATATCCAGGGAATCCTTGTATCCTCTTTCCAGATAATGGTTTCCAACCCAGGCGATCATGGCCGCATTATCGGTGCAAAGATGGGAAGAAGGGATAAATAGATCCAATCCCTCTTCCCGGGCCATAGTGTGGAAACGGCGTCGCAGGTATCCATTGGAGATCACCCCTCCGGCTAGGACCAGGCGTTCAATCCTATACTTTTTCCTGGCCTGGATAACCTTTTTGATCAACATATCCACCACTGCCTCCTGAAAAGAGGCGGCTATATCTTCAATGGACAATCCTGTTTCGCTGTTTGAGGGGGTCGTAAATCCTTTGACATAGTTGACCACCGCGGTTTTGATCCCGCTGAAGCTGAAATCCAGGGAAACGGCCGATGGGATGGCTCTGGGGAACCGGATCCTAGCCTCTCCTTGTTCTGCTAAGGATTCTATGATCCCGCCACCCGGGTACCCCAGGTTTAACAACTTGGCCACTTTGTCAAAGGCCTCGCCGGCGGCGTCATCACGGGTTTGACCCAAGGTCTCATAAGACCCGATTTCCTTAACCAGAAACAGGCTGGTATGTCCGCCGGAAACCGTCAAAGATAAAAAAGGAAAGGGAACTTCTTTTTCAAGAAAGATGGAACAGATATGGCCTTCGATGTGATTGATTCCCAATAATGGAATCCGTCTGGCCGCAGATAACGATTTGGCAAAGCATAAGCCTACCAACAGGGCACCCACCAGACCAGGCCCTCTGGTAACGGCAATGCCTTCTATGGCTTCCAAATTCAATCCTGCTTGGATGAGGGTTTCTTCGATCACCGGAACGATATTATCCAAATGCCTTCGAGAAGCCAGTTCGGGGACCACTCCACCGTAAGGCCGGTGAAGGGCGATCTGGGAATAGACTACATTGGAAAGGATTTCTTTCCCATCCTTCAAGACGGAGGCTGCGGTTTCATCACAGGAGGTTTCGATCCCTAAAACTAACATCGGAATTCGGCAAAACCTTACAGGTGTCTCTCTATGACTCCTTTTTGTTCATGGAGTTGATAAGTATATTTCTTTGGTTTTCTCCCAAAGCAGGTCCCCAGGCTTTCAAAAATGGCCAGCTCATCAATGTCAACGCCTCGCCGCTTAATGGCTTCTGATGTGGGCATATAATTGATCCGATTTCCCATCACACTAACCAGAGTTGTTCCGATTTTACCTTTTAATAAAAGGTGGACAGCAGCCGCCCCGGCCTTTTGTCCGAAGTTGACATCAAAAGCAGAAGACTGACCGGAGCGGACCAGGTGACCGGGGGTCACTTCCCGCACCTCGGGTATTTCATATACACCTGGGGCATACATGCCGACCTTTTTCATAAACACTTTAACTTCGGGATCTTCCTTTAATCGTTTTTCTAATTGCTGTCTAACATATCTTCCAGCACCGGCCAATTTTTTATGTCCAAAGGCATCGACCCCAGCCGATTCATCATAAAGCAATTGCCCGCTGGCATCAGTGATCCCTTCGGCAACCAGGATAATATAGGTGCCGGCTTTGACATCGCTTCTTTCTATCCGGCCGCAATAGGTTTTCCACATATGCTCATAGACCACATCAAAATCCACCGGGATTTCCGGTATCAGGATGCAATCCACCTCGGCCCCAACTCCGCCCCGGAAGGCTGTATGACCGACATACCGTCCGAAGACCTCAATGACCAGAATGCGGTTGTGGCTTAAGCCTGTGGTCTTTAAATCCCTGGCAAAAAGAGCAATACGATTGATAGAGGAATCCCCGCCGACACTGTAGGGTTGCAGATCCAGATCCATGGTTTTGGGGACATGGACGCAAGGAATATCCCGGGAACTCAGATCCATCACCACACTGCCGGTGTCGTCGCCTCCGCTGATAATCAGGGCATCGATGTGGAATTTTTTGAGACCTTCTTTTATTCGTTCATATTTTTTGGGATCGGCAATCTTGCTGATCTTGACCCGGGAATGTCCGGCCTCCGATCCGGCCAGAGAGGCCTCGATGCGACTTACCCTGTCGGCATCGAGCAAGACCACGTCGCTCAGATCCACCAGATTATAAAGACCGGCATAGCCGTTAGGGATAACCACCGATTCAATTCCCAGGGAATAAGCTTCCCGGGCAATGCCTTTGATAACGGCATTCAGTCCGCCGCAATCTCCGCCGCTGGTAATAATTCCGATCCTTTTAATATTCTTAGAAGACATAATAAATCCTCCTTGGATTAACAGGTTGCTGAAAACGGTCCATCTATCCCGCCAATGGCGGGATTGCCCTCATCCCTCCCCACCTTTCGGCGGGGCAGGCTTATTGCAGTGTACTGTTGAAAAAACTGAATTCCCTTCCGGCTTTCAGCTTTGAGCTATAAGGTCAGATACCCTTTTATTTTCTTAAAGGTTTTTTCTTTGATGCCGTTCACTACCATTAATTCATCCAATGATGAAAATCCTCCGCGCTTCTCCCGGTATTCAACAATACGCTGGGCCAGGCTGGGGCCGATCCCGGGAAGCTGGTCCAGGTCCTCTTTAGTGGCCCGGTTAAGCGGAATGGGTCTCCCGAGGATCCAGAGGGCTTTAGCTGATAGAGAATCCTGCAGGACGAGAATTCCATGATCCTTAGATGTAACCGTCAAGGCCGTATCCTGATCGAGGATTCTTGCGCTTTCTTTTGAAGATAAAAGTTGGTTTATAGGAAAGCCTCCGGCATCTTGGATCACTTGTTGAAGCCTAATTGGTTGAGAATAGCTGATGAGACCGGGCCTATTGACTTCACCGTTAAGTTCAATCGTTATGCTTTTTTCAGGCAAAGGGGTGTTTCCCGGCAAGTTTGGTTTTTGATCCATTGCCCAATATTGGAATCCAATAAAAAGCAGAATTAAGATGGAAAAAATAAAAAGCCCTTTTTGCCGAAGACGGGTAACTTCAGGAAGTGGGGAGTGCCTGTGAATGATTACCATTTTAAATAATTTTGAGATAGTAGATTAATCATGTGTTAGATACTGGATACGTGATACTTGATGCTGGATGTTGGTTTTGAATTTTTATCCAGTATCAAGTATCGTTAGTTTTATCCAGAATCTGGTTTCGTTTTTTTCTTTTCTTCCTTATACAGTTTATAAATAAGGCTGTCCACCAGGGCCTGCCAGGAGGCCTCCAGGATATCGGTGGAAACCCCGACTGTTCCCCATTTGTCTTCTCTATCTCCGGATTCGATCAGGACCCTGACCCGGGCCGCTGTTCCCTCCACGCTGGACAGAACCCGAACTTTATAGTCGTCCAGGCTAACTTCACCCAATTCCGGATAAAAACGCAGCAAGGCCTTTCTTAAGGCGTTGTCCAAAGCATTGACCGGTCCGTTACCCAGGGCAGCCGTATGTTCAACCTGATCTTTGACCTTGACGATAATGCTCGCTTCAACTATGGGAGGCTGGTCTTCCCGAACTTTCTGAACAGTAACCCGATACCATTCCAGATCAAAATATTGCTGACGAGTTCCCATGGCCCGATTCATTAATAATTCAAATGAACCTTCAGCCCCTTCATACTGGAATCCTTGATGTTCCAATTCCTTTAACTGATGCAGGATGGTGGATACTGCCGGATCCTTGCTGGATATATCCAGCCCATACCCTTTGGCTTTAGAAAGGATGTTGCTCCGGCCAGCCAGATCCGAGACCAGGATTCTTTGAATGTTCCCAACCAACTCCGGACGGATATGTTCATAGGTTTCCGGATTTTTTACTACGGCACTGACATGGATTCCACCTTTATGGGAGAAGGCACTGTCCCCCACATAAGGTTGATATTTATTCTGACGGATATTGGCCAGTTCATCGACGAACCGGGAGACGTCCCGGATTTTTTTCAACTGATCGGGCTTCAGAACCGGCAGCCCGAGTTTTAATTGCAGGTTGGGAATGATGGAACAAAGATTGGCGTTGCCACAACGGTCCCCAAAACCATTGATCGTTCCCTGTACGTGCCTGATACCCAATTCCACAGCAGCCACCACATTAGCCACGGAACAGTCGCAGTCGTTATGGGCGTGAATTCCCAGGGGGGTCCCTTTAATTTCTTTCTTAACAGCCTGGATAATGGAGGCTAATTTGCCGGGCAAAGTCCCGCCGTTGGTGTCACAAAGGACTATACAATCCACCTTGGCCCGGAGTGCGGCTTTTAAAGTGGCCAAGGCGTATTCCGGGTTGGCTTGATAGCCGTCGAAAAAATGTTCGGCATCGTAAAAGAGTTTGCTCACCTTCGGTCGAACCAGGGCCAGGGAGTCTTCGATAATCCGGAGGTTTCTTCCCAAAGTGATGCGCAAAGCGTCCCGCACATGGACATCCCAGCTCTTGCCGAAGATCGTGACCACCTGGGTCCGGGCCTGGAGCAGGGCCTTCAGATTGGGATCTTTCTCCGGTTTGGTCTTTGGATTATGTGTACTTCCAAAGGCCGAGAGCAGGGCCTGTTTAAGGGAAATCCCTTTCATGGCCTTAAAAAATTCCACATCCTTGGGATTGGACCCCGGCCAACCTCCTTCGATATAAGTGAGTCCCAATTCGTCGAGTTTTTTGGCGATTCGGATCTTGTCTTCGACCGACAGGTTAAAATCCTCGGCCTGGGTTCCATCCCGTAAGGTACAATCGTAGATTTCGATAAGTTTCATAAAATTTCTAACCTGGGTTCAATCCCGCATAGGCGGGATAGGATTCGAGGGTTCAAGGGTTTTAACTTCCATGCCTTTCACTCCGCCCTGCGGTCTTTGAATCCTTTGATTGATGTTTTTTAATGCGTCCAGTCTTTTTTTAGCTCTTCATCCAAATTAAAAGCACTGTGCAAGGTTCTTACTGCCAGTTCGGTATATTTCTCTTCGATGACGCAAGAGATCTTGATCTCAGAGGTGGAAATCATCAGGATGTTAATCCCTTCTTTAGCCAGGGCAGAGAACATAGTGGTAGCCACCCCGGAGTGGTTGCGCATTCCCAATCCGACAATGGAAACCTTGGCGATGTTTTCGTCTCCCAGGACCTGTTCGGCCTTGATCTCCTTGGCCACTTTTTTAAGGAGAGACATGGTTTTTTTAAAATCGTTTTTAGGTACCGTAAAGGTCACATTGGCCAATCCTTCTTCACTGGTATTCTGGATGATCATGTCCACCACCACTCCTGCTTGGGAGATAGGGACAAAAATTTTGGTGGCAATCCCCGGACGATCCGGTACCTTGGTAATGGTAATCCGCGCCTCATTTTTGTTGTAAGTGACTCCTGAAACCAGGATCTTTTCCATGCTTTTATCTTCTTGAATTACCATTGTTCCCTCCTTATTGGTAAAGGTCGAGCGGACATGCACCGGGACCTTAAATTTTTTGGCAAATTCCACCGATCGAATCTCCAGAACTTTGGCACCCAGACTGGCCATTTCCAACATTTCTTCATAGGAGATTTTTTTCATCTTTCTGGCCTTAGGACAGATATTGGGGTCCGACGTATAAACCCCTTCCACGTCGGAAAAAATCTCGCAGACCTGGGCTTTTAAAGCAGCGGCCACAGCCACGGCCGTGGTATCCGAACCCCCCCGGCCAAGGGTGGTGATATTCCCTTTTTCATCCTGGCCTTGAAAGCCGGCCACGATCACAATGTTGTCTTTCCTTATCTCTTCCATAATCCGCCGAGTATCAATCTCGCTGATCCTGGCCCGTCCATAAGCCTCATCGGTAACAATCCTGACCTGATGCCCTAAAAGGGACGAGGCTTTGAATCCCAGGCTTTGAATAGTCATGCTGCACAGGGCCACCGAAACCTGTTCTCCGGTGGAAAGCAGGACATCCAAGTCCCGAGGATTGGGCGATTCGGTTACCTCATGGGCCAATCGGATCAGTCTGTCGGTTTCTCCAGACATAGCCGAAAGAACGACCACCATATCGTGGCCTTTTTTCTTCATCTCGATGACCCGCTCAGCCACATTACGGATCTTTTCTATGGAGCCGACTGAGGTCCCGCCATATTTTTGAACAATTAGGGACATAAAATTCCTCCTACGTTTTGATTCTTTCCATACATGATCTTAGCTTTTGTTTCTAACTTTTGAACCGGCGTAATCTTTAAATCCGAAATTCGAAGCACAAAATCCGAAATAAGCACGAAGGACCAAAATCTTAATGACCAAAACAAAAATGTTTTGAATTTTGAGGTTTGATCATTTGAATTTGTTTCGGATTTCGCAATTCGGATTTTATGTTTTATCCTGAACTGTACCTCCTGAACTCCAATTCTTAAAACGATCGGCCAATAGCCCATAAGCCTTGATCTGAATCTGTCTCCGGGATTCATCCAGAATGATGAATGAAATATCCAGTCGATCTTCCGGCAAATCCCGTATCCTTTCCGCCCATTCAATGACCGTGATTCCAGGACCATCGAAATATTCTTCCAGCCCGAGTTCCTGGATTTCATCTTCCAAGTGGAGACGATAAAAGTCGATATGAAAAAGAGGCAGAGGTCCCGGGTATTCATTAATCAGAGAAAATGAAGGACTGGCTACCAATCCTTCTTCAATACCTAGACCTTTGGCCAGGCCGTGAACCAGACAGGTCTTGCCGGCCCCTAATTCTCCACGGAGGGCGATCACATCTCCGGGTGAAAGCAAAGAAGCTAACTTACAGCCCAGTTGTTTAGTGGCCTTTTCGCTTTCAACCACTTCCACAAAGATGGATTCTTCCAAAAATTCATCCTTTACCTAGCCAAAGAACGGACAATATCCTTCTTGCCAATGATCCCAACCAGGTCTTTCCCCTTAAGGACCGGGATGGAATGAACACGGTTTTCGGTCATGAGCGCGGCTATTTCTTCCAATGAAGTCTCGGGAGTGACGGTTTTGACCGTTCGGGTCATGATGTCTGCGGTGACCAGACCTATCATTTTTTTTAATTCCTTCTCAAATTTTTTACCGCTTTCCAAAAAAACGATATAGCCCATTAAATTAATCACTGTCGGCAGATGGAATCGTTTGGTCTGGTCGATAATGTCGCTTTCGCAAACGATCCCAACCATCTCTTTTTCGGGATTTAAAACTGGCACCCCGCTGATATGTTTTTCGGTAAGGATTTGAGCCACCTCGGAGATGGGTGTGTCTTCCTTAACAGTAATGACTTCTTGGGTCATGATGTCTTTGGCCTGAATCATTCTTAACCTCCCCAAAAGGGTTTAAGGATTCGAGGGTTCAAGTGCCTGCGACGAGCTCAGCCGAGACGTTCAAGGGTGTTAACTTCCATGCCTTCCCATCCGCCCTGCGGTCCTTGACCCCTTGAATCCTTAAAATAATTTTCGTGTTTCGTGGCACCCATCACATGCTGGCATGAGGGTTTAGCATGAAAATAGCTTTCAGTGCTCTTCGACGAACGCCGAACAACAAACGATGAACGCTTCTGTATTGTTCACAACTTCACTTCCCGGATCAACGGAATAAATTCTGTTTCCGGGCAATCCCAGTAGTCCTTTTGAGAAAGAAGTCCGGGAATTTTTTCCAATAATTCCGAAGCCAGAATCCCCGGCCCTCCTCGCTCGCGGGCCAGCCAGATCCCGGCCTGTCCATGGAGGAACACCCCTAGACAAGCGGCTTCGATCAGGGACAATCCTTGGGCCAACAGACCAAGAATCAAACCGGTTAAAATATCTCCGGTTCCTCCGCTGGCCAATATCGAATGGGCAACAGGATTCAGATAAACCGGACCTTCCGGATCGGCAATGACGGTTCTGGCTCCCTTTAAAACAACGACCACTCTATATTTTCTAGCAAAGGCACGGGCCGATTGGATGCGGTCGGCCTGAATTTCCTTAACCGATTGTCCTGACAATCGCGACATCTCCCCCGGATGGGGAGTTAAAACGGCCCGACTGGCCATGGTCTTTAATATTTGCGGATTATCAGCCAGGGCATTCAATCCGTCAGCATCGAGGACCAACGGGATGTCTTTTAATCGCTTTAGCAGAGTTTGTACTAAAGACTTGGTCCCCTGGGATTGGGAAAGACCGGGTCCAATGGCCAGAGCCTTTTTCCCCTCACACAGGGATTGGATTCTTTTGAGGGCCTTTGGGCCTAAAGTCCCTGATTGCCCTTCGGGCAGGGGTTCGGTCATGGCCTCAGTCAATTTGACTTCCATGATGGCATTCAAACTTTCCGGTATACCCAAGGTCACCAAACCGGCCCCGGCCCGCAAGGCCCCCAAGCAGGTCATGGCCGCGGCTCCGGTTTTACCTTTTGAACCGGCTAACACTAGCACATGACCATAAAGACCCTTGTGACCTTCAGGATCTCTTTTAGGCAGGAACGGGGCCAAGGTTTTGGGCTCCAGTAATTCCACCCGTTCATTTGCAGGGGGATAGAACATCGGGGGAATGCCGATGTCGACCACAAAAAGCCTTCCCACAAAACGACATCCGGGAAACAAGACTTGACCGACCTTGGGCAAACCGAAGGTGACGGTTAAATCGGACAGGGTGCATAATCCAAGGGGTTGGCCGCTGTCGGAAGACAAACCGGAAGGGATGTCGATCGCTATTTTTGGCAAGGGAAGTTCGTTCATCAACTGGATCACGTTTCGAAAAAGACCTTGGACATTCTTTTCCAATCCGGTCCCTAAAAGGGCGTCCACTAAAAGGTCGTAATGGATTAATTCATGCCTTAGGGCCGGAAGATCCATTTTGTCGGTTAATTCAACCAAGGGGACCTTCAGTTTGTCCGTCAGAAGGAGTTGAAGGGCGGCATCACCTTTCAATTCCTTCTTCGGTCCGGCTAAATAGACCTTTACCTTTAGACCCAGGGAATGGAAATAACGAGCTATGACCAAACCGTCTCCCCCGTTGTTTCCTTTTCCGCAGAAGACGGCTATAGATCTGGCCTGAGGATAATAACTTTGGATCATCTGGACCGCCCCGCGGGCCGCATTTTCCATCAGGACCGGTCCCGGCAAGCCGAATTCTTGAATGGTCCGTTGATCCAGTTGTTTCATTTGTTGGGCTGTAGTCAGGATCATCTTCTTCACTCTCATTCTTCTTCAGTTGACATCTTTGAGGAAGCGAATTTGAATACAGAAGTCAGAATTCAGAATCCAGAATGTTGATTTGTTATTCTGACTTCTGACTCCTGTATTATGGATTCGGGTATACTTATACCTCCAGAACCACCACTGCCACGGCATAACCGTCTTCGTCGCTCAAGGTTAAAAAACTGTTTTTGATTCCAACTCGAGAGCAGATTTCACGGGCTTGACCAAAAAGCCTCAATTCCGGTTTGCCGAAAGAATCGGAGGTTACCTCGATATCCTTCCAAAAAATTCCGTGCCGCATCCCCAGACCGATTGCCTTGGCGAAGGCCTCTTTGGCTGCGAAGCGCATGGCCCAATAGCGGGTGGGACGGGGTTTGCTCAGACAAAGGGATCGCTCTTTTTCAGTAAAGATCTTTTGTTGAAATCGTTCCCCCCAGGTTTCCATGGCTGCCTGGATCCTGGACATCTTCACCAAATCGACTCCAATGCCGTAAATCATAAAAAGTCTTGCCTAAGCAACCTGCCGATAAAAAATCAATCTAAAAAAGTCTTTTCCAGCTTTTACCAACCATTCAGCTCGTTGTAATTTCTAAACATTTCCCCTATAACCCATGAATCCTGGACTCCTATAGCCCTTGGATCCTGAATCCTGTTTGTCATTTTCTTTTATATAACAACCCATTATCCTGGTCAAGGAGAAATGGCGGTATTTTTTTGGGATATGGCTTGGGTTTAAATAAGGGTTCTATCGGAGATGAAGGGCTAATGAAGTCCCATCGGCCGATGCTGGATACTGGATCCGGGATTATTATTAGGGATCCAACCTCGGTCTTTGTTTCTATCCAGTATCGGTAGTTTGATCCAGCATCCAGTATCGTTCCAAAAAAATCATTGGACAAAATGACCGATCAAGATGCCCACCAGCATGAGCACCCCAACGGCCATGTTGGTTTGAATGGTCAGGAATTGGGCCGGAATGATCTGCTCATAGGTATTATAGTTTTTCCAGAAGATGCAGATGGCCTTTATAGCCAAAGGCAGGGCCAGCCAGGCCAGAAGGATCAGGAAGGAAAAATGTTGGCTTCCCCATAAGAAGAAGAGAAAGGGGAAGGGCATAATCATTAAAAATAGGTAGATCCAGCGGGAGAACTCAAGTCCCAGTCGAACGACAAGATTATTTTTTTGAGCCGCTCGATCGGCCTGAAAATCAGGGAATTGGTTGATCCAAATAACAGCTGTGATCAGGAAACCTAAGGGGAAGCCCAGAAAAAAAGCCGGCCAGGTCAAGTGATCGGTCAAAACATAATAAGTCCCCCAGGTGATTAATGGTCCGAAGGCCAAAAAGATAGTAACTTCCCCCAGACCACGAGACATGAGCTTTAGAGGATCGGCTGAGTAAAATAATCCGGCTAGAAGTCCTAACAAGCCGACTAAGGCCACATAAGGATGGCCCATGAAAATAAGAACCAACCCGGTAAGTACCGCCAAGGCGAAAAAGAAGATCGATATCCCTAATACCCGACGGGCACTGAGCGATTCTTCCTGAATGACCCGACTTCCTCCGCTGAACGGGGTGGGATGAAGGTTGATGATGTCGCTTCCCGGGGCATCGAAATAATCATTGATCATGTTGGCGGCGATATGAAGGGAACCTACTCCGATTAAAGTTAATAGTAGTTCAAGCCCCCGGAAAAAGCCCTGATAATAGGCCTGGCCGGCAGCCAAAAGTACCGGAACTAAAGAGCCGGTTAAAAAGGGCAGGCGCATTGCGCGGACATAGATATTCATTCAAACCTCCTAAGCTTTTTTAACCCGCCGGCTAACAGTATTCTATAATTATTTTTTCTGTCAAGTTGTAAATCATACTGGGAACTCATGGTTGACAAAATTCAAGCACCCGTATATCTTTCCTATTAAAGGAATACTAACTAAAGATATTTAAAATTTGGGTGTCAAGGGATCTTTTTTGGGGGGTTTTCCAAAGGGCAGTTTAGTGCCCTTAATCCGGCCCAATAGCTAAATTTATTAGGAGCAGGGCCGGGATGCCCCCCGGTCACCTGAGCCGGTTCCCTGCTTGGGTGTATGCCTGCCTCTGAATTAAAGTCAAAATTTGGCCCGGCAATTGAAACTCATAGCTTATAGGTGGACAACCCTAAAAAAAGATCCCCTGACACCCCTGGAGTTCAAAGTTAGAAGTAAATTCTCAGATCATTTAATGTAAGAATTCCTAAACAACAAAGGATAGACGCGTATGCCCTTTTCAACAATTCAAGACCTTTCCCCGGAAGATTTATTGGCCTCACGTGTCCTTTTTTCCAAAATTTTCCAGGGTCTCTTTTCTTTTCATTCCCTTAATTTTTATTTTCCCGAACGCCCCCAATCTGCCTTGACCTGGAAGGAAGGGGGGAACCTGGAAGAATTTGTAGACAGCCACTGGGTCAACCAAAAAAAAATGCAATTTGATCCCTTGCGTAAAAGACTTTATTGGCCCCTGATGTATCACGGCCGAACCTTGGGATTTCTGGTCCTGTTCGGCTGGCCCCAGGTTCCCGGGAACAATGAAAAGCTTCTTTTGGAGCGATTGGCCGGTCTATCCCTGGAAATGACGGCCTTAAAAAAACAGGTTCAGTTGGATCCGGTTACCAGCCTCTATCATGAAAGGGCCTTCCGAAAGATAGCGACTGGGGTGTTAAAAGAATTCACCCAAAAATGGGGCGATCAACAACCTGAAAAATTAAGCCTAGCCGATGGACTTCCTTCACCGACCTTGATTCTCGGCTTTCTTTCTCTCCAACCCAAAGAGACCCCGGAAGACCTTTTCTCCCTTTCCCAGGAGTCGGAATGGCGAGTCTGGATAAAAGAAATCAAAAAGAGTTTCCCAAAGGAGACGATCCTGGCCACCATTCATCACAACCCCTTGATCATAGGTTTTGTTATCCCATCCCTGGAGGAAGAAAGACAGGCTCCGATCTTACCCTTTCAAGGTTCTCCAGAAATGGAGAAAAAATTTATTTATCACCTAGGATGGGCCGGCCTTACTCCCCGGCCTCAGGAGACTTTTCAAGGCAATCCTTCCCATTATTCTCTGATGACCCTCTGGTGGGAACAAGCCTGGACCGCCCTCGAACTGGCTCAACCTTTAGGAAACAATATCACCCTAAGTTATGACGAAATACTGTTTCGCGCCGGCAGGGTCGTGGATCTTCTTCCCGGTCATCGGATCGTAATCAATTTAGGGCAAAAAGCCGGGGTCGGTTTTTTTATGCGGTTCTCAATTAGGGACGAGAGCGATCCCGAACGGGAAAAAGGGCTGGCCGTTCCCCTTGAGGTCCAGGAAGAAATCAGTATTGCGGAAGTCATTTATCTTCGGGAATCGGGCCTGAATATTCAGCCAAACGACCGGGTTCGTCTGGTTTCCCCCAGTGATGAAAAAATGGGAGATCTAAAAGAAGAGGTCCTTTTAACCAACGGCTCCCTTCGATCTTTTCAAATGTTCCAACAGAAATTGCGAGAAGCCTTGAAAGATACCGAAAAGTTTGTACTGCTCATCGGGCGATTGGACGATTATGCCGACCGGCTGAAGCTCTGGGGAGAAAATGGCCTCCTGGAAATCCAAAAAGAAATAGACCTGGGCCTTAAAGGACGGCTGCCGGCCGGCGGGATGGTCGGTCCTTATGGTCGTGACGGATTTATCCTCTTTATCCCGGACATGGACGGGAATGCGGGAGGCGAGTGGGCCAGGGATTTAATAAAACAATTTAAGCAGGACCTCAACCTTTCTTTCTCCCTGGTCCTGGCTGAATACCCTTGCGCTCCTTTCCATAAGGGCGACATCCTTGATAACACGATTAAGGCCCTGGACCATCTTGCCTTCCTGGGACCCGGTTCCTTTGTCCCCTTTGATTCCGTCAGCCTTAATATCAGCGGAGATAAGCTGTACAACCATGGAGATATTCATGGGGCCGTCCGGGAATATGAAAGGGCCTTATTTCTGGATCCGAACAACATTAATGCCTTGAACAGCCTGGGGGTTTGTTATGCCAACCAGGACCATTTGGAAAAGGCCATTGAATCCTTCCGCCGGATACTGGCCCTTTCCCCTGATGATTTCATGGCCTCATTCAATCTTGGATTTTCCCTGGCCCGGATGGAAAACAAGGGAAAAGCCATTCAGATCTGGGAAACCCTGTCTGAAAAAAACAGCACCAATTTCGATTTGGCCTTTAATCTGGGCAGGCTCCACCGGGACCAAGGTGATTTAACTAAGGCCAATTATTGGTTTAAACGGGCCGAGGAAACCCCGGATAAAAAAGGATTTATTTACCGGACCCTGGGAGAGAGTGAGGAATCTCTGGGAAAAGGGAAAGAGGCCATGTCCTGTTTCAGAAAGGCCTTAAAATACAACCCGCAGGACGCCTTTTGTTTAAGCCGGCTGGGAGCCCTTTATCTTCAGCAGGGTGAAAGTATCAAGGTGGCCTTATCTCTCTGCCAGCAGGCTACCCGGATTGAGCCGACTAAGGGGATTTACTGGATGAATTTGGGGAAGGCCCTCCTGATGAACGATTTCCCCCAAAAGGCAGTGGACGCCTTGCATCAAGCCCTGGCCCAAGGTGGTCCATCAAGGGAGGTCTACCGGCTTATGGGTCTTTCTTTCCGAACTCTGGGCAAACACAAGGAAGCCCAGGGGTATTTTATAGAAGCCCTCAAACAGGATCCCGGCAATGAAGAAATTCAAGATTACCTGAAGGAAGAAGAAAAGGCGATCTAAGGGAGACTATTAGGTGCGTTAAGAGGGATGAAAGCCGGGACATCCCTCAAGAGGAGCACTGAAAATTTGCCTTGAAAAAGAGATATAAGCGGAGTAATTTAATAGAAAACGATAAAAAATTACCTTATTCGGCACGGTTATAATTTCAGGGTTCTCAAGACGATAGGTCTAGGATGATCATAAAAAAATATATATTGTTTTGCTTTGGGATGTGTTTTTTGATCGCCTGCACACCGGCCCAGAATCTTTTTGTTCTTTTACCCGACCCGAACGGCCAAGTGGGCCAAATAGCCGTTTCTAATAAAGGCGTGACCCAGGTTTTGAAAGAGGCGGGACAGGCCGTTAAGGTTAAGAACCGAGATAAAGCTCCTGAGCCTCCTTCCCCTATGGAAGAAAAAGAAATAAAAGCCTTGTTTGGTAAAGCCCTCACCGCCCAGCCGGATCTTCCGCTTAGATTCCTTTTATATTTCGAAAGCGGCACTTCGGATCTAACTGAAGAATCCGAAAAATTGATTCCAGATATTCTTAAAGCTATTAAGGATCGTAACTCCACGGATGTCAGCATCGTCGGCCATACCGATAGTGTCGGGACGAGGGAATTCAACTATAGGCTTGCCTCAGATCGGGCCAACACCATTAAATTCCTACTTATTTATAAAGGTGTCAATCCTGATATTATTGAGGTTTCTTCTCATGGTAAGGATAATCCCCTGATCAAAACAGAAGATCAGGTGACGGAACCTCGAAATCGCCGGGTCGAAATGACCATCCGTTGAGGGGCCTTAAAAACCTTCGGTAGAAAAATTATGGCTGTTAAAAGGTATAGAAAGGTGGTATCAGGAAATGATGAATAGGATCATCGTGATCTTAGGAGTGGTTTTACTTTTTGGGTCCTCCTGGGCTCCAGCTATGGAAATTCCTGTAGGGAGCATTAAGATGGTGAAGGGATCAGCCGTCATTGTCCGGCTGAATCAAACCCTTTCTGCCAAAATAGGTGAAAATATTTTTAAAAACGATTCCTTGAAAACCGGAGCGGACGGCTCTCTGGGAATGATTTTTAAAGACGATACGCTGTTATCTTTAGGGCCTAACAGCGAAGTGGTTATCCAGGAATTTATGTTTTCTCCCGGAGAGGGAAAATTGGCCCTGGTTACCCGGATGATTAAAGGAACCGCTGCCTACCTGACAGGCATTATCACCAAATTGGCCCCGGAATCGGTTCGTTTTGAAACCCCTGTGGGTAGTGCAGGCGTTCGGGGAACAAAATTTGTTGTTAAAATCGAGGAATAGGATTAAATTACTTAAAAATAAATAACAGCCCTTTTGAGCTTAAAACAGATTTGGCTACTTGATTCCCTCTTAGAATCAAAGAGAAAATTTCGCATGCACCCTTATAAATTTTTTTCCGTTTGTGTTTTGCTTCTGGGTTTCGCTGCTTCGTGTTGTTGTACCTCCGGAAGGAATATATTCGTTCTTCTGTCCGACCCTGACGGCAAGACCGGAAAAATCGCTGTTTCCAATAAAGGTGGAAGCCAGCTCCTCCAGGAACCCAGACAGGCTACGGAGGTTAAAGGGATTGACCAGTCTCCAACAGCTCCTTTTTTAATGGATGAAAAACAAATACAAGAAAATTTTGGATCAGCGCTGGAAGCACAACCCGCTGTACCGATCCGTTTCATCTTATATTTTAAAGGGGGCTCTTCGGAGTTGACCGATGAATCGGCGAAGAAAATACCTGAAATCCTGAGGACTTTCAGTATCCGCAAACCCGCTGAGGTCAGCATCATCGGCCATACCGACCGGGTGGGAAGCAGAGAAGCTAATTTTAACTTGGGCTTTAACAGAGCAAACGTGGTCAGAGATATGCTTACGGCCGGCGGTCTTGATGCTCAAAGCATTGAAGTTTATTCTCATGGTAAGGATAATCCCCTGATCAAGACAGAAGATGAAGTTCCTGAACCTCGAAATCGCCGGGTTGAAGTAACGATCCGATGAGGAGACTCAAAAAGCTTGAGTCTAGAGGCAGCCCATAAGGCTTTTCTGGCCAAACCTGAAAAGGGGAATTGGATGATTCTCCTTTTCGGATTTATTTTTTCCCTGTTTATTTCCGTTGTCTATATTTTTGAACCTTCATTTTTCCACTTTCTTGATCATAAGTTATTTGACACCCTTCTGCAGTCCGATCTTAAAAACGAACCGTCCGACCTCCCCGTTATCGTTAACCTGGATGAAAAAAGTCTGACCCAGTTCGGCCAATGGCCCTGGCCCCGTTATCGCATCGCTCTATTATTGGAAAAGATTAAGGCCTTGGGAGCCTCCAGTATCGGCCTGGATTTTGTTTTTCCTGAGCCGGACCGGACCTCTTTCGGGATTGCTCAAAAGGACCTCCTTCGGGATTTAAACATCCGGGTTGACCTCCGTGGCCTGCCCAAAAGGGTATTAGACCATGATGCCTTTTTAGCCGAGACCCTTTCGCAAGGGCCTTTTATCTTGGGGTTTAAGTTCCTTTTTTCTGCCGAAAAAACTTTAGGCAAGGACTGCCCAATTACTCCTTTATCTGTAACGGTTGTCCGGGAAGCAGGAATGGTAGAAAGCCAGCAATTCCTCTTCCATCCAACCGATATCATTTGTAACCTGAAAGTGCTGACCGAGGCGGCTCCCTTATCCGGATTTTTCAATATCAGCTCTGATGCTGACGGCATTATTCGACGTGCTCCCCTTTTAATGGAATACCATCAGAAAATCTATCCAAGTTTTTCTCTGGCAGCCTTTGCCCAGGCTTCCGGTATAAAACAAATCGTCCTGAAAATGACCTCAGGGGGGATAGAATCCATTCGGTTCGGAGAAACCATCATCCCGGTGGATGCCAATGGCAATCTGCTGATCCGCTATCGGGGCAAAGGAAAAACCTTTGCTTATTTATCCGCCGGAGATATCCTCACGGATTCCGTTTCCAGAAAACAGATCGAGGGAAAGATTGTTTTTCTGGGAACTACGGCAACCGGGCTCGGAGAGCTTCTGTCCACCCCGGTGGATGCGGTCTTTCCCGGCCCGGAGATTCATGCTACTATTGTGGACAACCTCCAGAGAAAGGATTTTATATCAAGACCCTATTGGATACCCGGTTTGGAGTTCGGGACAATCCTGGCAGCCGGAATTTTGGCCTCCTTACTTTTAACCTGGACAGGAGCGGTGTGGAGTTTCTTTCTCCTGGGGCTCTTTGCCCTGGGGTTATGGCAGGGCTCCCAGTGGTTATTCCACAGTAAAGCCGTATTTTTCTCTTGCCTCTTTCCTCTGATCATTTTGGTATGTAATTTTTCCTTTTTGACTCTGTTTAAATATTGGCGGGAAGAAAAAAGACTAAAAGGCCGAACAAAAGAATTGGCCTTGACCCAAGATTTCACCATACTATGTTTGGCCGCCTTGGCTGAAACGCGGGACAGCGAAACCGGCGGCCACATTTTGCGTTGTCAGCGTTATGTCAAGATCCTGGCCGAACGATTAGCCCGTAACCCGAAGTTTGCCGCTATCCTACAACCGGAAACCATTGACCTATTATACAAATCATCCCCCCTTCATGATATCGGCAAGGTTGGGGTTCCCGACAGTATTCTCCTTAAACCCGGTCGATTAACCGAAGAAGAATTCAATGAGATGAAAAGACACACCCTTTATGGACGCCAGGCCCTTCAACGGGCCGAAGATAAATTCGGGCAAGGAGTCAACAGTTCTTTTCTCCAATATGGAAAGGAAATGGCCTATACCCATCATGAGAGATGGGACGGCAGCGGATATCCGGAAGGTCTTCAGGGAGAAAATATCCCTGTGTTCGGAAGGATCATGGCCATAGCCGATGTGTACGATGCCTTGATCTCCAAGCGAATTTACAAGCCGCCCTTTACTCACGAAGAGGCAGTCTCCATCATTGCCCAGCAAAAAGGGCTCCTTTTTGATCCGGAGATTGTCGAGGCCTTTTTGGAGGTCCACGAGAAATTTTGGGAGGTTGCCCTGGCCTTCGCTGATCATAAAGAGGAAGGGAAAGCCTTTCGGGATCAAGAACAAGTGATGTAGAAAAAGGGGCGGAAGTGGCTGTTATTGTTGAGAGGAAAGGACCAAGAAAGATATTTACATTTATTTCTAACTTAGGATTATAATAAATAATAATGGATGTTTACTCATGCTTTTTCAACAGGCCCCGAAAAAGGAGAGTCCAGACATGAAAAGATTAATGATTTTATTCATTACCCTTTGGATTTTAGGATGGGTAAGTTTTGCTTTGGCTGATTCTTATCATGGTTCGAGGTATAATCCCTATGATCCTTATCGAAACGAAGCCGGTCGAGATCAGGGCCCGGCCGCGGAGAAAAGTGCTATTGATACGGAAAAGCCGGCCAATCCTTACGGCACAGAACCTCGAAGATGGTATGACAGTGAGGAAAATTATCAGCGAATATATGAACCAACTGCTAAAGACCCTAAGACGCTAACCCATCCCTATGAAGAGGTTAAGCCTCACCCTTCACAAGAGCTGACCAGCCCTTATGAAGGCGTTATCCCTCAGAGTCCCGATAAACCGACCACAACCCAACAACTGACCCCGCCAACAGTGAAATAGAGTAGTTCCAAGGATTAGCTGACCTGGGAAGCGCCTAATGCCCCAGCCGTATTTTCATTGTTCGCAGCCTTAGATCAGCAGGTTTTGTCTTAATCCGGAGGATGCTGCTCAACTTTACGCGGCCGAGCTGTCTGGCTATTGTGAACACCCAGGGTGGTCCCAGGCACAATAGCCTGGCACAAACTCTTGACTTAGAGGGAAACCCGACCCCCAGGCTCTACACACCGGGTGAGTTGGGTTCGTTTTTCGGACACCTCTATCAAGGGGGAAGCAACCTGCCCGAAGCCTTGGCCTAGAGAATGAGTTAGGAGAGGTTATTCTTAACCGTGGCCTTTTAATGGGTGACCCCGGTACGCATGCCCTGGTTCGCCTTTGCTTCAGCGGACAGCATGCAATTCCTCGCGGACAACTCGTCGAAGGACTTTTTCGATAGTCTCGTTCCGATTCGTGATGTACTCATGGAGGGCATTATTAATGAGGGTCTGATAGTTCCCTCCCCCCGATTCTTCCACCCGCAACTTGAACCACTCTACAATGTCCTTGTCCAGTCGAATGGTAATCCTGACTTTGTTGCCCGAGAGAGGAATCACTGCTCCCCGCCGAGCCTTACTAAAATCATAATTGAGTTTCATAGCTTTTACCTCTGATCGTGTTGCTTTCCTCGCAGATATGATTCGGATGTTTTCGTCACGCCACCTATAAACCACGACAAGAATCCTGCCGAAGCAATCCATTCCCACGGTCACCTGGCGGTCTTCTCCGTGTTCGCAGTCCTCCATGGTGAGAGCGTTCGGGTCCTCCAATACGGCAAAGGTATCCGCGAAACCCACTCCGTGCTTTCTCTGGTTCAGTCGGTCTTTGTTCGGGTCCCACTCGAACATATTAAAAGTATATGTACATGTGTATGCACATGTCAAGTTATTTTTCAACGGGCTAACGCAATGCTCATTGGGGGGGCGCCGTTTCCTGCCAAGCACCTAAGGTAAAGGGGATGGTTCTCTTTAAGGCGAAACAATAAATAATTAGAACCATCCCCTTTATTAGTATTAGTATTAGGGGATGAAAATTTATAAGAGGGGATTACGAATCTTAAGAAAAACGAATTTCCGAAAATCCATGTCCGAGGTATATATAGTTTGAACTCCGTGTTGTAGTAATAAAGCGGCCAAGTGAGCATCAGGTACAAGATTTCCCCTTACAGGAAGTCGTGAAGTCACATTTTTATAGATGGTTAAGAATCCTTCCTGCTCGGTTACAATACGCACCCGAGGTAATAATAATAGTTTTTCGATATTACCCAAAGCTTCGTCGGGTGACAAAGGATGAGCAAAGATACTCGGATGAGTGGATATTCTCAGATAAGCCATCAGGGTTGACCAGGCGACACAAAAAAGCTCCGGATCTTTCCCCCGGCTTTCAAGAAATTTAATCGCTGGGAGATAATGCGGATTTTGTTGGTCCGAGGCATAGAGCAAAAAATAGGCGTGCGGCGGGAGACAAGAGGCATGAGGGGCAAAAAATGGGGGTATAGCTGATGGTTTAAAGCGCATAGGATGTAATTTAAAGAAAGAACATTCGGCGTTCGGCGACAAAACCTTAACACAGGGATAGAACTCGAGAGCGAATGGTGTCAGGCATTAGTAATTAATAAAGACTGATCAAATCATTTTGGAGGCCAAAGTCCTTCCCGCTTAAACCTTGTCTCGATAACAAAGGTTGAAACCCCGAAAGGCTTACAAAGTGTATGGGAAATTCGGGATAGCACAGCATCGGGATCATTTTCCAAATATTGGCTTAATTCATTTTCTTCGATAATCTTCAAAATCTTGTCGAATTCAATTGTCAATTCCGGATATGGAACTAATAAGCGTCCGGCAAATTCATTGGCCTGCCATTAAAAACCGCTATATTCCTTTTCCGGTACGTTTAGAATAAAGTCTCTCCATTCTTCCGATGATTCAAAATCGAATGAAGAAAAAATATATTTATGTAGAAAAAAATGTCCCAGTTCATGGGCAAACGAAAAACGCATGCGGTTAGAAAACTTTTCATTCAAATAAAAATCATAATCGACAACGATACCCTTTAAATCTCTCTTCAAATAGGCGTCCATGTCGATTTCGGTAAACAGATTATGCTTCGGTTCGATATTAAGCTTCAATCTGAACTCGACGATATTTTCAGTATTAACGGGCAAGGAAGCCTCCGGCCAATACTTCTGACGGACATCATCCGCTAACTTCCAGATTTCTTTTTTATCAATCCAACGACAACTGAATTCGGCGTAATCCAATATTAGCCCTCCTTCCGGATGATATTGATTAATTTATCCAATTCTTCGGGAGTAGGTTTCTCGCTTCGGATAGTTCGAAAGAACATGGGCAGAGATCCTAAAACCTGTCTATCCGATAAAATATCGGCTGGGATTATCCCCGCATCGATATTGGCCAAATCCTTCATCTCTTTCCACTCTTTCGATCCAAATCTAATACCCAGCGCCTGACCTATATTTCTTAACTTTTCCTCATCCTGCGGTGGTGAGAGTACTCCGCGCTCAACCTTGCTCCAATTGCTGGCATCCATTTCTATTTGTTTGCAAAATTCTCTAAGGCCTAACCCTTTATCGATCCTCCTCTTTTTAATAAATTCCCCAAACATCTTTCTCCTCCTCTTTTGTTAGCCCTTGTTTGTTTCAAAAACTGTGGTTTTATTATTACCATGTGGTAAAATTAATACCACATACGGGAAAAGTCAAGCCTTTTTTTCGTATTAAACTCCATGTGTCGGCAAAATAATCCGAAATGGGGGCTAAAAAAGAGTGAGTTGAGAGGAAGGTTTGGGGAGAGAGGCTTCTTTCTCGAATATCTTTACCACGCCATAGACCCCGTCATAGCCGGGTTTGACCTGGACCAAGCCTTGGCGGACCTGCAAAATTCCATCGGCCAGGCGTTCATCCATAAAAGACCGCAGCTCTTCCTCCGTGAGATCCAATAAGATCCGAAACTCGGAACCACCTCGTTCAATCAGACGAAGATACTCTTTTCGGATCCGTCTGGATTGGACCCCGACGGCGTAAACCTCACCTAATATCTCTTCCAAAGGGACCAAATGGAAGGCCGGGATAGCCCCTTCAGGTACAAACCCTGGTGGCCGGTCAGCCAAGGCCTCCACCCGATGCATGACCCCCACTACCAAATTTTTTCCACAGACCGGGCAGAGATAATCCTTCTCACGGGTTTGTCCTGGGGAATAACTGATCCCGCAACTCCGATGGCCGTCAAAGTGATACTTCCCTTCTTCCGGGAAAAACTCGATGGTGGCCAAAAAATGTTTCGGATTTTTGTCTTTGATGGTTTGAATAATATCGGTATAGGACATTGAGCAGTCAAAGATATTGGCCTCTCGTCCGATCTTGGCCGGGGAATGAGCATCGGAATTGGAGATCAGGCTGAGTCGGTCCAAGGCCGACCAGCGCCAGTTCATGGCTGGGTCGGAGGAAAGGCCGGTTTCAATAGCATGGATATTGACCGTTTCTTCTTCAAAGCATTCTTCCAGACTGTCAAAACCGGAATGAGAACCAAAGACGGAAAACCAGGGAGTCCAGGCATGGGCTGGAACAACCAGGCATTCGGGATCAATATCCAGGACTATTTTCACCAGGTCTTTGGCGGAAAAGCCGAATATGGGCCGGCCGTCGGATTTGACGTTGCCTATGCGGCCCAGATGAAGATTAATTTTTTCCACCGAGCGGATCGCCGGGGCAAAGATCATCATGTGCACCCGTCGGCCCTTACCCGCCTGAGTATAGATGTGGCTGGTTTCCGCAGTCAAAATAAATTGGATTGCAGCAGCATCTCCTTCCTTTAATTTCAGGAGGCCATGACCGGTTTCCTCCAGGTCGGTCTTGATCTCTTCAAAGTAAGCGGGATGGGTGAAATCACCGCTGCCCAGCAGATGAATCCCCTTCAGACCTGCCCACTGAGCCATGGTCCGCAAATGCATCTCTTTGCTGGTGGCCCGACTGTAGGCCGAATGGACGTGAAAGTCGGCGATGATTTTCATTGGTCTTGATTTAAAACCGTTCGGAGTTAATCGTTCAGTGTTCGTCGAAATACCTTTTCATGGTTCATGAAAAAAACCTCGCAGGATGAATAAAAGGATTTGCCTTGATTTTCATCAACCCGCAACTCGCAACCCGCAACGATTAACTCGTCACGCCTCACTTTTCTTACGGCCAGATGGTGTGTATCTTTTTGTGTTTTTCCCAAACCTCGGTTTCCAAATGCTGTTTGTAGGCTTTCAAGGCCGTGGCCAAAGATGGAGAGTTTAAGGCCAAGATCTGAGCGGCCAGTATGGCGGCGTTTTTGGCCCCGGCTGCTCCAATGGCCATAGTGGCCACAGG
Organism: Thermodesulfobacteriota bacterium; assembly: GCA_049520575.1. GTDB lineage: Bacteria > Desulfobacterota > RBG-13-43-22 > RBG-13-43-22 > RBG-13-43-22 > RBG-13-43-22. The sequence goes on from JBEKPQ010000034.1 coordinate 31,157, forward strand.
GATACCCGAGGGCATTTGAACCACAGCCAACAAGGAATCCAGACCTTTTAAGGAAGAAGAGTCGATAGGCACCCCGATAACCGGCAGGGTGGTCTCCGCCGCCAGGACACCGGCCAGATGGGCGGCTGCTCCGGCCCCGGCTATCAAGACCTTGAAACCGCGTTCCTCGGCCTTTCGGGCAAATTCGGTGGTCTTCTTGGGGGAACGATGGGCCGATGAAACCATCAGTTCATAAGGGATTTTAAATTCTCTTAAGGTTTTGGCAGCCATATCCATAATCGTCAGGTCCGAGTCACTGCCCATGACAATCCCCACCAAGGGGGCGGATTTATTTTTCCCTTTGGCATATTTTAAGGCTTTTTGACCGATATCGGTTCGACAATAAGCAGTTTCCCAATGGATTTTTTTTACGGCCTGATAAGCCTTTTTAATGGAACCCGGGATGTCCTCTCCCAGGGCAGTCACCCCCAGGACCCTTCCCCCATTGGTTACTACAGCCTTGTCTTTTAAGGCCGTGCCGGCGTGAAAGGCCACTACGTCCTTCATTTTTTTGACCTGATCCAACCCTCGAATGACGTGCCCTTTTTGATAGCTTCCGGGATAGCCCTTTTCGGCCATGACCACACAGACCGCCGGCCGATCATCCCAGGCAATCTTGATTTTATGTAATGTCCCGTTAACTACGGCTTCAAAGATTTCTACCAGATCAGTTTTTAAACGCATCAACAAGGGCTGGGTCTCGGGATCTCCAAAACGGACATTAAATTCCAAAACCTTGATCTGTCCCTTGTTAATCATCAATCCGGCATAGAGCACTCCCTTGTATGGGCGACCCTCTTTGGCCATGGCCCTGATTGTGGGGATCATTACCCGATTCATGGCTTCCTCAAAAAGGGACGGATCCACCAGCGGCGCCGGGGAATAGGCCCCCATGCCTCCGGTATTCGGGCCTTGATCGTTATCGTAAATGGGTTTGTGATCCTGGGAAGTGGGCATGGGCAAAACGGTCCGGCCGTCGGTAAAAGCCAGGAATGAGGCTTCTTCACCGAAGAGACATTCTTCCAGCAGGAGCTTGTTCCCTGCTTCTCCAAAGGCCTTGTCAAACATGATCAATTCAATGGCTGCCTTGGCCTCGGCCTTGGTCTGACAGACCATGACCCCTTTACCGGCTGCCAGTCCGTCGGCTTTGACCACGATAGGGGCTCCTATTTTTTCCAGATAGGCCAGGGCCTTTTGGGGATCAGTGAAGGTTTTGAAGGCCGCTGTGGGGATGTGATATTTGACCATGATGCGTTTGGCAAAATCTTTACTGGCCTCCAGGATAGCGGCTTTTTTCGACGGACCGAAGACTTTGAGGCCTTTTCGCTCCAAGGCATCGACCAGGCCTCTGGTTAAAGGATCCTCGGGACCCACCACGGTCAGGTCGATTTTTTCTTTTTGGGCAAACCGGACCAGACCGGCGATATCGTCGGCCTTGATGGGCAGGCACTCGGCCAATTCCCCGATCCCGGCGTTGCCTGGGGCACAATAGATTTTGGACACCTTTGGACTTTGCGCAATCTTCCAGACCAGGGTATGTTCCCGGCCGCCTCCACCTACAACCAGTACTTTCATAAACCCTCCTATTAGAAATTTTAGAATCCAGTAGTCAGGAGATAGAATTCAGAATGAAAAACGATTAAGGAGAAAGGATAGTTCTGGATTCTGGATTCTGACTCCTGGATTCTAAACATCGCCCAATGACACTCGGAAAGCAAAATTAATAGAGATAAATTCTATGAAAAGATGATGATTAAATTCAGAACCGCAGATGCACATCACCGGTCAGAAATTTTTCCTCTCGGCCGTTGTCGAGACAAAGGATGAGGGCCCCATGCTCGTCAATACCCCGAGCTATACCGGACCAGGTATTTTGGTTGTTGGAAATCGTGACCCGCCGATCATTCACCAAAGAATACCGGTCCCACTCTTTCCGTAAGCAACCGACTCCTTCGATTTTAGTCTTTTCGTAGAGGGATTCTGCCAGAGTCAAAAAGCAGGTCAGGAGCTTAAGGCGGGAAATCTTCTGTCCGGTCTCTTTAAGAAGGCTTGTGGCCGGCTGGCCTCCAGGAAGTGGTTTGGGAGGACCCCAGTTACAATTGATCCCGATCCCGACAATCATATAGTCCAGAAGGTCCGGATCGGTGGCAAATTCAGTCAGAATCCCGGCCATTTTTTTTTCTCCGGCATAAATGTCATTGGGCCACTTGATCCCTACTTCGATCCCGGCGATTTCCTGGATGGCCCGACAAAGAGAAACCGAAGCCAGCACGGTCCCGTAAAAGGCCTGTTGGGGCGGCCATTCCGGTCGCAGGACCAAAGAAAAAAGGAGATTTTTACCAGAAGGAGACTGCCAGAGGCGGTTCAAACGGCCCTTCCCCTTTTCCTGATATTCAGCCACCACAAGGGTTCCTTCCAAAGCTCCTTCAGCGGCCAGGGCCCTGGCCTGAAGATTGGTGGAATCGGTGCGCAGAAAATGATAAATCTTTTGTCCGAATTTACAGGTATTGATCTCCTGACGAATCAGGTCAGGATATAAGATGTCCGGAACGGCTTTCAGGCGATAGCCCTTACCCTGAAGGGATTCAATACTGAAACCTCTCTCTTTGAGTTGGGATATATATTTCCAAACAGCCGGGCGGGTCATTCCCAGTTTTTTGGCCAGGACCTCTCCGGAAATAAAATCGCTTTGGGTCAGGGCTCTCAGGATAATTTCTTTGGGATGACGAACAGATTTTTTCATTTTTAATAAAAAACGAATATTGAACTTCGAACATCGAATTTCGAATCATGAATGTATTTGTTTTTGCCTAACATAGACATTCATCATTCGTTATTCGACATTCAATATTTTATTTTCTCAGATGACCGCCGCAAGCTGGTATAACGGTTTATTATGAAGAGACCCTATTTCTTTTTCAAAAAATCACGAATCAATTTAATGGCACAGAATTCCCCGCACATGGTACAGACCTCGGATTCCATGGGACTGCTTTCGGCCCTTATTTTACGGGCCTTTTCCGGGTCCAGGCAGAGTCCCATCTGTTTTTCCCAATTTAACGCCTTGCGAGCCATGGCCATTTGCCGGTCCTGTTCCCAGGCCTGCTTGCTCCCCCGGGCCAGGTCGGCGGCATGGGCCGCTATCCGGGCGGCGATGATCCCTTCACGCACATCTACCGGAGAAGGAAGTTTCAGATGTTCGGAAGGGGTAACATAACACAGGAAATCGGCCCCGGCCATACCGGCCAAGGCACCCCCGATGGCACAGGCAATATGGTCATACCCGGCGGCAATATCGGTGACCAGGGGTCCGAGGACATAAAAAGGGGCTCCCCGGCAGAGTTGTTTCTCAAGCAGGATATTGGCCTCAATCTGATTGAGCGGCACATGCCCCGGCCCTTCGATCATGACCTGTACCCCCGCTTCGAGGGCTTTTTCCCGTAACTCACCTAAAGTAATCAATTCCTGCACCTGAGCCCGGTCGGTGGCATCAAGAAGGCAGCCGGGACGCAGGCCGTCTCCGAGGCTCAAGGTCAGATCGTATTTCCTGGCCAATTCAACCAACCGGTCGTATTGTTCATAAAGGGGATTTTCTTTCCCATGATAAACCATCCAGGTGGCCAGAAAGGCCCCGCCACGGCTGACGATATCGGTGATCCGGCCTTGCCGTTGCAAGCGTTCTATGGAATTAAGGGTGACCCCGCAATGAACGGTGATAAAATCCACCCCGGCCCGGGCCTGACTTTCAATCACCTCGAAAATTTTTTCAGCGGTCAAATGGATGATCCCTCCTTTTTCCCGGACCGTTTCAACCGCTGCCTGATAGATCGGGACCGTGCCCAAGGGGAGGGGGGAATGGCTGATCAGGGTCCTCAGAATCTCCTTAAGGTCTCCTCCGGTACTGAGATCCATAACCGTATCGGCCTTGGTTTCATCACAAATTTTCAGTTTTAGGAGTTCCTGATCCAGGTCTATCTGATCAGACGAGGTCCCGATATTGGCGTTGACCTTGATGGTCAACCCCTGACCGATGCCCACGGGTCGGGCCTTTTTTTTCTCGGAGTTGGCCGGGATAACTATGGTCCCCTGGCCCACCCCTTTTAGAATCTGGTCCGGATCAAGCCCTTCCTTCTGGGCCACCTGTTTCATCTCAGGGGTTAAATCCCCTTTTCTGGCTGATTCAATTTGTGTCAAAATAATACTCCTTAACAGGTTGCCGAAAAAGGCCCATCTATTGCGTTGCCCTCATCCCTCGTCATTGCGGCGTACTTCAATGTACACCTCATTCATCGGGACTTCGGGCGCCTTGTATCTGGACCTTTTTGAGCAACCTGTAAAAAATAGTTTTTCCGCATCCTATTAATTCTCAAGGCTGGCATGGGGATCGGTTGGCCAACTTCCATGGCCGACTGGTTGGGCCCCAGCAATGGCCTTAGTGATAAATTCTTTCGCTTTTCCTATGGCATTACTCAAGGTAAGACCTTGTCCCCAGAAAGTGGCAATAGCGGCCGAAAAGGTGCATCCAGTTCCATGAGTATTCCTAATCCGGATACGAGGGCCGGTAAATTTTAGGAAAGATGCCCCATCAAAAAAGAGATCAACAGCCGCCCCGGACAAATGCCCTCCCTTGATCAACACATTTCCCTCGGTCTTTTCTTTTATGACCCGGGCTGCCCTTTTCATGTCGGCCAGGGTCCGAACCGGAAGGCCGGCTAAGACAGAGGCCTCGGAGAGATTAGGGGCGATCAAACCGGCTATTGGGAAAAGCTCATCTTTAAGGATCTGAACAGCTTCTTCCTCTAACAACGAATGTCCGCTTCCGGAGACCATGACCGGATCAACAACCAACTTTTTGACCTTATACTTTTTAATCAGTTTGGTCACCAGAGAAATGACTTCGGAATGGACCAACATCCCTGTTTTAACGGCATCCACATCAAAATCGGAAAGGACTGACTGGAGTTGTTTTTTAACAAAAGACGGCGGAACCGGAAGGACTCCTTGAACGCCCTTGGTGTTCTGGGCCGTCAGGGCCGTTATGACCGATGTTCCATATCCTGTCAACAAAGCGATGACCTTCAAGTCAGCCTGGATGCCCGCACCTCCGCTGGGATCCGATCCGGCAATGGTCAAAATTATGGGCTTTTTATTGATGACCATCTAAGTTGACCAAAAACCCCCCTCACCAATAAAAACAGGCCATACCCGAAGGGATGGCCTGGATTTGGAGAATGGAAAAATTTTCTTTTTTATCGGCAGGTACAATCCAAATCGAAAACGCCTGGACGATTGGTAACGATGCCCTTCTGATAATTGAGGGCTGTTAACCCCTCTTCTTACGCTGATGACGGGTTTTTCTCATCAACTTTTTGTGTTTGTGCTTCCTCATTTTTTTCCGTCTTTTTTTGACTACGCTACCCATCCAGTTCCCCTCTTGAGAAATTTCTGAAGAAATAAATTAAAGAGTGATTTATAGCCGATTTGACCGCTATTGGCAAGAAAATAATGCAATAAATAATCACTTGACAATATTATGGATATTAATCCAAATTGTCATATAGTAACACCATTGGGATGTGCTTTTTAACAGATGCCAATCGTAAAGGGAAATCCATGAATCCTGAAGCCGTTTTATTAATGGAACTTACCAAAGAACCCATGATCGCTTATTTCTCCATGGAAATAGGGATACAGAGCAGTATCCCGACCTACAGCGGCGGTCTGGGTGTCTTGGCCGGGGATACTATTAAATCCGGGGCCGACCTCAATCTTCCCATGGTGGCGGTTACCCTGCTCAGTGAAAAAGGATATTTCCGCCAGGAATTGGATGAAAAAGGCAGGCAGACCGAACACCCGGTTTTCTGGGAGCCGGCCAAATTCATGACCCTGCTTTCCCCCAAGGTCCTGGTGGAGATTGAAGGCCGGAAGGTTTTAATCCAGGCCTGGTATTATCCGGTAACAAGCTTTACCGGAGGGCAAGTCCCGGTCTTCTTTCTCGATACCGACATAAAAGGAAACGCCCCCGAGGATCGGGAAATCACCTCTTTCCTCTACGGGAAAGACCTGGCTTACCGGTTAAAACAGGAAATTGCCCTGGGCATAGGCGGAGCTCGCATGCTGAAAAAACTGGGCTTTGAGATCAAGAAATATCATCTCAACGAAGGTCATGCCAGCCTGTTAACCCTTGAGCTTCTCCAAATTTTTCAAAAGCCGATTGAAGAGGTTTGGGACGAAAAACTGGTCTGGGATGTAAACCGGGTAAAAGATCTCTGTGTTTTTACTACCCATACCCCGGTGGAAGCCGGACATGACCGGTTTTCCTATGACTTGGTTAGACAGATCCTGGGCGAGCCGGTTCCTTTCGATGTACTTAAAGGGCTGGCCGGACAGGAAGGCCTGAATATGACCCTGCTGGCCCTCAATCTGAGTGAATTCATCAACGGAGTGGCCAAAAAACACGGGGAAATTTCCAGAAATATGTTTCCCGGTTACAAAATAAGCGCCATCACCAATGGGGTTCATTCCTATACCTGGACCTGTGAGAGCTTCAAAAAGCTCTACGATAAGTACCTGCCGGGATGGGCCAATGAACCTGAATTATTTGTCCGTATCGAAAGGGTCCCGGATGAAGAAATCTGGGAAGCCCATTTGGAAGCCAAAAAGGTTTTATTGGCCTATGTCCGAGAGACCACCGGTGTAGAGATGAACACGGAGCTGTTGACTCTCGGCTTTGCCCGCCGGGCCACGGCCTACAAAAGGGCCGATCTTTTATTTAGTGACCTGGAACGATTGAAGGCCATCGGGGAAGGCAAGCTTCAAATCATCTATGCCGGGAAGGCCCATCCCAATGATCAACCGGGCAAGGCCCTGATCGAAAGGATTTTTCAGTTTAAGGAAAAGCTGAAAGGCCAAATCCATATGGTCTATCTTCCTAATTATGACATGGACCTGGCCTTGAAACTGGTTTCCGGTGTGGATGTCTGGCTTAACACCCCTCTCCGACCCCGGGAGGCTTCAGGCACCAGCGGGATGAAAGCGGCCCATAACGGTGTATTGAATTTCAGTGTCTTGGACGGTTGGTGGATAGAGGGTCATATTGAAGGATATACCGGCTGGGCCATCGGACCGAGTCCGACGGAAACCAAACTGGTGGACGGCAATGATCCCCGGGATGCGCAGGATCTTTACCGCAAACTCGAACAGCTCATCATCCCCACTTTTTATGAGGAAAAAGGGATCTGGATCAGGATGATGCAAAATGCCATTGGGAAAAACGCCTATTATTTCAATACGCACCGAATGATGCGCCGTTATGTAACTGAGGCTTATATTCGGTAATAAGACATTTGTTTTGCAAAGGGGAAGACAGGGGGCCTTTAAGGTCCCCCTGATAAACAGGATCGATGCTAACGGTTGGAGGAATTTTATTGCGAGGATGACAACAAATCAAATTAAGATTATCCAAAAAAGTCACCTACTCCTCGGAATATTATAAATCTGATTCACTACATTTGAATTTTTCGCTTACACCTACAAACAAACAGAATCAAGTCGGTTTCAGTTCATTAATTACCAATAGAAACATGCAAAGCCATTCCCCGAATTTTACTACCCTCTTTTAATGACAAGAAGGGCAAAAGTGACGGCGTTTATAGGAAAAGGCCAACAAGTATTCATGGCCGCAGTCTTCGCACTTAATTCTGGCAAAGCCGTTGAGGAGATTGCCGCAATCTAAATACCCCTCCATAACCTTTCTGACCTGGGGACGAAAAAAGCCGTATATCCTTTCAAATCGATCTTCACAGACTTGCTCCAGAGTTTCAAGGTGATCTTCAACGTAGCGATAGTAAGGGGTCTGTTTGGGATTTCGGGGACGGTTTACGGGTGCAGGCCCAGGCATGTGCCTGGAGGACGCATATTCTTTGCCATTACTCTTTTGCCATTAGTGTCCGTGGACCGCAATAGTGAATGCACAACAGCCGGACATGGCTCGTCAGCCCTGGCGACTTTTAGCTTCCATCTCAGCAATTTCCTTGCAGATCTCTTTATATTTCTGCTCGGTTATCGGATAAAAATATAGCACTACTGCGGCGGCGATAAATATAGCAGCGGAGATCGGTCCCAGGAAAAGCCTTATGCCTAACTGGGCGGTGGGCAACTGCGGCATGACATTGGCCGCGTAACCCATGGCCTCCAATGTCACGCCCATGACGAAGATGGCCAGCGCCTGACCGATCTTCAGTCCCCATGTCCACGCGCCGAAAAATGCCCCTTCCCTGCGCTCACCGGTCTTCAAGTAGTCAAACTCGATGGCGTCGGCCACGATGGCATACGGCATGGCATAGGTGAAACCGAAGCCAATGCCGGTGAAAAACATCATTATAAGCATGAAGGTTACACCCAGGATGTGGCCCAGGAAGAAGATGGTGAGTAGCATGGCTGCCATGATGATAAAGCCTGCTCCGTACACGAGTTTCTTGCCTACCTTCTTACTCAGGGCGACGCTGACGGGGATAAAGATCATGGCCGTAACGATCAGTATCACCATGGCGAATGTAGTCATGCCCTCCGCGGCCAGTATGTACTTGAAGTAGTAGATGGCGATAGCGCTTACTATGGTGATGGCCAGGATATGTAATACG
>JBEKPQ010000035.1:0-32084 GCA_049520575.1 Thermodesulfobacteriota bacterium
CCTTTTTTTTTAGCGCCCGAAATACACCTGGGTTCGAGGATGAGGAATCCGTAAAAATTGAAATAGGGCGGTCTGTTTGATCTTGTCGCCTGAATAAACATAGGTTTCACGGCTGGGGAAAATTTTTTCCCCCATAGTAATAAACAGATCTACGTAAAGCTGTGTCGGGTAATAGAACTTTTCGGCTTCTCTTATTTGTTGTTTCTCCTCCGGACTGAAATCGGAAAAATTGGGCCGAGCCTGGATAATCGCCACGTCCGGACATTCTTTAAACCGATGGCTGAATGCGATAAGAGATCCGTTCAACTGGTCAATTCCAAAAAATATTTTTCTCTTCGATAAAAGGCAAAAGCAACCTGCTTCCTATAAGCTATGGCCTTTCAGCTACCCACTAGGATCGAAATCGGGATTACCAAATAACCGAATGACGAGGATAATATCCGGCCTTAACAGTGGCATTGGGCCCCACAATACATTTCGGCCCTAACAGTGTTCCGGGATTAGTGACGGAATTGCATCCGGTCTCAGTATTGTCCCCCAGAACCGCACCAAACTTCCTTAGGCCGGTGTCGTATATTTTTTTATCGGCACTCTTCACCTTGATGGTACTATTAATCACTTTAAGATTGGCCAGTTTGGTGCCCGCCCCCAGGTTGCAGTCTTTTCCCAAAAGGCTGTCTCCTATGTAGGCGAAATGACCGGCCTTGGCCCCGTTCAGCATAACCGAATTTTTCATTTCAGTCACATGGCCCACAACACAACGATCTCCCACCAAGCAGCCGCCGCGCAGATAGGCCCCCTGGCGTATCTCAGTTTGTCGACCAATAAAGACCGGACTTTGGATATAGGCCCCCGTTTCTACCACCGTCCCCTGGCCTATAAAAATATCCTTTCCAACCAGGGTAACGCCGGCAAATAATACAATGGCATCTTTCAGTTCCAGGTTTTCATAAAAAACCTTAAATTGTCCTTTGGTGGCGTCTCCGGGAATAATGGAGACACCCTTTTCCAAAACCAGCCCTTGGTGCAAAATAATCATCCGGGTTAAAAACGAGCCTTCAGGGAAAATGCCTGCCAGATTGGAGCGAACCTTGGATTGCAAATAGGGTTTTATCCTCGGCAAAACTTCCCAGATCTGCTCAACGCCGGAAAAAAGTTCTTGGTGTTCCCAATCCGAAAAATCGAAAAAACTTTTTGGCTCAAACATAATCATTTCCTCTGTTCCAACGAGTTGAATTCAAACCCATGATCCCCAAGGGCCTACCAAAGAGTCCTCACCGGCACCCCATGGTCTTTTAAATAGTCCTTGATTTGCCGGATGGTATAGGTCCCATAATGGGTCATAGAGGCGATCAAAGCCGCATCCGCCTTCCCTTGCACAAGAATCTGACAAATATCTTCTGGGGAGCCGGCCCCGCCGGAAGCAATGACGGGTATGGAAACAGCATCAGAAATCAAAGCGGTCAGGGCCATTTCATAGCCTTTTTGGGTACCATCGGCATCAATGGAATTCAAACAAATTTCACCGGCCCCCAGCCGCTCAGCCTCTTTGGCCCACCATAAAGCATCAATACCGGTAAACGTCCGACCTCCGTAGATGACAATTTCATATCCGGAAGAAAGGGGGGCCTTGGCCGGTACTTTCTTCACATCCATCCCCAATACAATACATTGCCCGCCAAAGGCCTGAGCCCCTTCTCGAATCAAGGCCGGCCTTTTTACCGCCGCCGAATTAATGCTGACCTTTTCCGCACCGGCCAAAAGGACTTGCCGCATATCTTCCAAACAGGCAATTCCTCCGCCCACGGAAAAAGGGATAAATATTTCTTCAGCCACGCGCCGAACGACTTCGATCATAATCCCCCTTTTTTCCGCTGAGGCCGTGATATCATAGAAGACCAGTTCATCGGCCCCTGCTTCATAATAAAAGCGGGCCATTTCCACCGGGTCTCCGATGTCAATATTATTTTTAAAACGGATTCCCTTGGTAGTTTTTCCGTCCCGTACATCCAGGCAAGGAATAATGCGCTTAGTCAGCATCCTGTCCTCCCCACTCGGAAAAGGCCTTTAATAAGGCCAGTCCCGGAGATCCGCTCTTTTCGGGATGGAACTGAAGGGCCACTAAATTCCTGCAAGCCAGGGCCGAAGGGAAAGAAAAGCCGTAATGGGTTCGACCCAGGATATGTTTTTCTTCCCTTGGAACAGGATAATAGGAATGGACAAAATAAAAGGTGCTCTGCGTCGGTATGGCTCTAATCATGGGATGATCCCGATTCCATTCCACCTGATTCCAGCCCATGTGAGGAATTTTTAATGGCTTTCCTTGCTCGTCGAAATGAGGGTTGGGAAAACGAATCACTTCCCCGGGAAGGATCCCCAAGCAGGAGGCTTGATTCTCTTGGCTGAAATCCAGAATAACCTGAGTTCCTAGGCAGATCCCCAACAAGGGACGTCCAGAACGAAAAAAAGCTTTGAGGGCTTCATCCATTCCTGTGGCCCGGAGGGCTTTCATGGCCTCACCGGCAGCACCGACCCCCGGGAAAATCACCCGATCCGATTGCAGGACTAATTTCGGATCATGAGTAATCCGGCAGGAGAGGGACAATTTTTTCAAAGCCCTTTCCACGCTGGTCAGGTTTCCTGCTTTGTAGTCGATAATACTGATCATGGATTTTTTTTATCTCAAACCTCTTGGCTTGTCAATCTTCCACCTTAAACTCATCGGCCCCCTTTGGAAAAAGAACAGTGAATTCCGCCCCTTTTCCCGGAGAACTGTCAACCCGGATTTTACCCCCCCGATCGGAAATAATTTTTTGAACAATACTTAATCCAAGGCCTGTCCCTCGATCTTTGGTCGTAAAAAAAGGTTCAAAAATATTAACCTGATCCATCTCGCTGATACCAGGGCCATTGTCTCTTACCTTGATTTCAACTCCATCCTCATGCAATTCTGTCAGATAATACCGAGCCTCAACGAAGATTTCGCCGTCTGAAGGAGCAGCCTGCAGGGCGTTCATCAGAAGATTCCATAAAATCTGTGATAACTCACCAGCTGAAATTTTAATTAAAAGATTAGATTCGACATCTAATTTCCAGGTAATACTCGGGGAGATTTCTCTATTATTTTTAATGAGTTCAACCGTTTCTAAAATTATATTTGAAATATTGATCTGTGATTCAATCACTTGAACCGATCGGGTAAACGTCAAAAAATCACCCATCAATGAATCTAGTTTGGTTACTTCCCGGGAAATTATTTGTAAAAGGCGCTCCCCTGTCCCTTTTTCTTTAAAATCATCCTTCAAAACCTGGATCGATCCACTGATCGAAGCCAAGGGGTTTCTGACTTCATGAGCGATTCCGGCGGCCATTTTCCCTATCAAGGCCAACCGATCTACCTGTCGCAGGTGGTCCTCCATGGCTTTGATTTGAGATATATCTTTAAAAGAGAATATCTTCCCAATCCCGTAGGATTGATCCTCTTTAACCCGATTAAATGAAAAACCTAACGTTGAGACCAAGCCATCAGGATTAACATAGGAGGTCTCCAGACGTTTCCTCTCCGCAGCAATATCGAGGTCGGGATCATTATCCAAATCGGGAAATACGGTGATCAAGGGCTTATTTATTAAATCACTCAAATCATGGCCAAGAATTTTCTCACCGGCCCGGTTAATACTCTGTATTTTATCTTCATGGTCCAGAGTGATTAATCCCATATCCAGGTTCTCGATAATCAGTCGGTTCATGGCTTCCAGTTGATCAATATTTTTTTTCTGAATTTCTATCTGACCCCTTTGTTTTAAAACCTGTTCGGAAAAGATGCTGCTTAGATAGCCGACCAAAAAAAATCCTATCCCATTCATGACAATTTGATATAAAAAATATTTTTGAGAATAGGCATAAGATGGATTGATCAGTCCGTAATAAAATGGGATTTTCCCCAAACCTTGAAGTAAAAGAAGAACGGCGTACAAAACCAAGGCATAAAGAGCGGTCAATAATCCCCCCAGCCGAAAAAAGAGGATACCGCCGGCCAAAATAACCAAAAAATAGAGGTAGGAGAAAAAACTCTCTATGCCGCCAGTAACATAGACTATGGCCGTTACAAAAAGTCCGTCTACGAGCAACTGAACAAGGGCAATCCATTGGACGGTCTTGGCCCTCAAAAGAAAAAGAAGATAGAGGATCGAAAAAAAATATTGAAGGGCAATCAGGACATATAAAGGGGAAAAAGAAAAAGAAAAGAGAAAAAGATCCTCTTTTTCATGAAGCAACACGGTCAGTAAGAGAAAGAATGAAATGAAAACCAGCCGCCATAAAACAAACCATCTAGTTTTTCTCAAGAAGTCTTCTTCGATATAAAACCAGTTCCTCGAAGATACTTCCTCGGATGTGCTGGGATAAGTAACGGGAAAAGAAATTTTCATAGATGGTTATCTCAAGATACTATGGCCAAAAGTCGGAGTGGGGTCAGTCCAGCGATCAGAAAACAATTATCCTGTAATAGCTTCCCCCATTTTAAAGATCGGCAGATACATCGAAATGACTAAACCACCGACAATCCCTCCCAGAACAACCATCATAATCGGCTCCATCATGGAAGTGAGAGTATTGACGGCGGCATCCACATCATCGTCATAAAAATCAGCAATTTTGTTAAGCATGGTATCCAGTTCACCGGAGGCCTCCCCGACCCCTATCATCTGAGTTACCATAGGGGGGAAAACCCTGCTTTCTGCCAACGGTTCTGAAATCGTTCTTCCTTGAGCGATACTTCCTCTGGCTTTAAAAATGGCCTTTTCGACTACCTTGTTTCCGGCCGACCTAGCTACAATGTCCATAGCTTCTAAAATAGGTACGCCGCTACTGACCATGGTCCCAAAGGTCCGGGTAAACTTGGCCACAGCCACCTTCCTAAGAAGAATGCCGAAAATAGGCAATTTCAAAAAAAGATCGTCCATTAAATATTTACCTTTCTCGGTCCGATAAAAGCGGCGTAGAAGATAAATAAAGGCCCCAAATCCTAAGATGATATAGATGAAATTGTTACTCACAAAACGGCTAAGGGCGATTACAAATTGGGTAGGAGCCGGCAGGGCTTGCCCGACTTCGGAAAACATTTTTTCAAAAATCGGTATTACAAAAAGTAATATAACCGCCGTAACCACCACCGCGACCCCTGAAACAACAGCCGGGTAGACCATAGCCCCTTTGACTTTCTTTTTAAGTTTCTCGGTCTTTTCAATATAGCTGGACAGCCGATTTAATATCACATCCAATATACCACCTGTTTCACCGGCTTCCACCAGATTGGTATAAAGTTGATCAAAGACCCTGGGATGATTTTTTAAGGCTTCGGCTAATGATTTACCGCTTTCCACATCCCCCTTGATTTGAGTGATGACATTAGAAAAAGCGGCATTCTCTTGTTGATTGGCCAGAATATTTAAGCATTGGACCAAAGGAAGACCGGCGTTGATCATCGTAGCGAACTGTCGAGTAAAAACAACGATCAATTTTTTAGGAATTTTTTTACGGACAGTAAATTTATTAGCCGGCTTTGCCCGTTTTTCCTGAATACGACCAGGGAGGATCCCCATTTTCCGAAGTTGTAAACGGACAATGGCCGGATTATCGGCCACCAGTTCCCCTTTTTTCGTCTCTCCCTGTTTTGATTTCCCTTCCCAAGTATAGTTCGGCATGAGCTAATCTTTATCCGTAACCCTTATGACTTCTTCCAGAGTGGTTACCCCTTCCAAAACTTTGGTTAATCCGCTTTCCCGAAGAGTCTTCATTCCCTCGCTACGGGCCACTCTTTTTATCTCGGCCGCCGAGGCCCTTTCAAAGATCAGCTCTTTAAGTTTTTCAAAAAAAGGCAAGACTTCATAGATAGCAATTCTCCCCTTAAATCCTGAAAAATTGCAGGTGGGGCAGCCGACTGTTTCCGATAAGGTATGGATGGCTGGATCTAAATTAAACTCTTTAAATAGATCAGTGGATTTTTCAACCTTTTTTTTGCAGTTGGGGCATAATTTTCGAACCAGTCTCTGGGCCACCACCAAATTAAGCGAAGAAGCGACCAGAAAAGGTTCGACCCCCATGTCCAATAATCGGGTAACGGTATTGGCGGCATCGTTGGTATGAAGGGTGCTCAGGACCAGATGTCCGGTTAGAGCCGCCTTGATGGAAATTTCAGCCGTGTCCTTATCTCGAATCTCACCTACCATAATGATATCCGGATCTTGACGAAGAAAAGAACGCAACACATTAGAAAAAGTCAGGCCGATTTCTTCGTGAACCTGAACCTGATTGATCCCGAAAATATTTAATTCAACCGGATCCTCGACGGTCGAAATATTTTCGGAGGTTTTGTTTAAATCACCCAAGGTGGAATAAAGGGTTGTAGTCTTTCCACTCCCCGTAGGACCGGTCACCAAGATCATCCCATAGGGCTTATGGACCCCCTCATAAAATTTGACTAGGGCCTCCGGTTCAAAACCAAGTCGTTCCAAATCAACCTGGAGGTTCGTCTTATCCAGAAGGCGCAAGACTACCTTTTCTCCAAACAAGGTCGGTAATACCGAAACTCGAAAATCCATTTCTCGGTTTTCTCCAAAGCGCAATTTTAACCGACCATCTTGAGGGAGCCTTCTCTCGGCAATATTGAGATTGGACATAATCTTTAAACGAGACACAAGAGCATTTTTCAGCTTTACCGGGGGATTCATAATCTCATAGAGGACCCCGTCAATCCGATATCGTACGCGGAAAGCGCGGTCATAGGCCTCAAAATGGATATCACTAGCCCCCCTTTTGATGGCGTCGATGAGTAGAAGATTGGCCAGTTTAACTACCGGGGCCTCTTTGGCGGCAATTTCTAAATTGACCTCATCCATTTCTTCATCAGGATGAATATAGTCGACTTCTATCCCCTTAAGATCTTCCAAGGCCTGGTTCAGTGTGGAAGTCAAGCTATAGTGTTTGTCCAGGGCCTCCCTAAGATTTTTTTCAGTAGAAAGAAACAACTGGATATTACTTCCTGTTAAAAATTTCAGATCATCTAAGGCAAAAATATTGGAAGGATCGGAGATAGCTATCTTTAAAGTGACCCCTTCTTTACCGATGGGCAAGATTTCATATTTTCGGGCAATATTGTCCGGGATCAAATCGGCCAAGGTCGAATCAAACTCAAGCCGAGAAAGATCGATGATCGGCAATCCGAATTGTTTGGATAAAAATATGATAAGGGTTTCTTCATCAATAAATCCTTTCTGAATTAATAGGTTCCCGATTTTAGGAACCCCTCCTTGGTGTTTTTGTTCGGCCAAAACTTCTTCCAATTGTTTGGAAGTGATCTTTTGTTCCCGGAGTAATAATTCGCCAATGCGACTGCTTTTAAACATAAAAGTGACGCCTTTTCCTTAATGGTCTAGGGAGAAAGAGGTCAAGAGTTCGAGGAGTCAAGGGATGGATGGGTCCAAGAAAAAAAGGATAGGATTTCTCCCTGAACCTTAATCCTTGTACTCTGAACCTCTAATCTCTAAAATTTTTTTTATATCACCTTAATACCCCTTAATACCCCAAAGGGACATTGTTTTTTTCAACCACGATTATTTGTAATTTTAATTAAAAAAATAATTGACAAATTAAAAAATTATTTATATTATAAGTAATTTATAGAAAGGGGGTGATTACCATGGTTTGTTCAACCGTAAAATCCGGAGTTGCCTGTAACTTCATGAGCCCCAAGGGGTGTTCGTTTAATGGAGGATCCTGTCATCCTGTAATCGAACAATGTGAAGGTTGTGACCGGGGTAAAGAATTCGACAGTGGAACCTATTGCCTTTCGTATCCCGATCCTTCCCAAAAATGGAAATTGGGAAACTGCAATTTAGCCACTCACATTAAAAAATCCTCGGTCCAAACCGCTGCCAAGATCAATCCGTTGAAGGCCTCCAAGCGCAGTGCCCGCTAAGGTTTCCCTGTGGAAACCGAAGAAACCCCCGGTGCCATGAGCCTTCTTGCCTGTTCAAGAAGGCTCTCACCAGAAAAAATATGACCGTTTAAAGAAAAAGGAAATAGACTCAGGGAAAACGCCTTTAAGCCACGATTTCGTCCCGTTCGATCTGTTTCTGCTTGCCGCCCTTTAATCATCACAAAAGCTCTCCAAGGGCCTTTTCCAAACGATCCATCCCTTTCTCAATCTGCTGCAAAGATGTGGCATAGGAAAAGCGTAAGCAGTCCTCTTCCCCAAAAGCCGCTCCGGGCACCACAGCGATCCGGCCATTCTCTAATAGATATTCGGCTAAATCCAGTGAATTCTTTAATATCCGGTCCCCGATTTTTCGGCCGAAGTACCTTGAGAAATTAGGAAATATATAAAAAGCCCCCTGCGGTAGGGCTGTTTTCACCCCCGGCAGGGCTTTCAGACGTTCGGCGATATAGATCCGACGTTGATCAAACTCGGCCACCATTTTCTTAATAAAGTCTTGTGGTCCCATCAAGGCCGCCACACTGGCTTTCTGGGCAATCGAGGTCGGGTTGGAGGTACTGTGGCTTTGTATCTTATTAATGGCCTCAATGATTTCTTGGGGTCCCGCCAGATAACCGATTCGCCAGCCGGTCATGGCATAGGTTTTGGAAACCCCATTGACGACCAATGTTCTTTCTTTAAACTGAGGTCCTAGCATGGCCAAATTGAAAAAAGACAGATGATCAAAGAGTATCTTATCATAGATATCGTCACTGATCACGGTCAAGTCGTTTTTCAAGATGATCTCTCCCAGAGCCTCCAGTTCTTTTTTTGAATAGACGGATCCGGTAGGATTGGAAGGGCTGTTCAGGATAATGGCCTTTGTGTTGGGCGTCAGGGCCGAATTCAGTTCTGCCGGTGTTAATTTAAACCCATTGACTTCCTGGGTGGGGCAAATAATCGGATTGGCCCCGGCCAAAAGGATCATTGGAGGATAGGAAACCCAATAAGGGGCCGGCACGATGATGTCATCCCCAGGACCCCAAAGGGCCTGGGCAATATTATAAAGCACATGTTTCCCCCCGCAGCATATCACAACCTCCTTAAGTCCATAATCGAGACCCAGGTCCTCCTTGAAACGAAAGGCCACGGCTTCTTTAAGTCCGTCGATTCCACTGACCGGCGTGTATTTAGTAAACCCTTCTCTTATGGCCTGAATAGCAGCTTCTTTAATGTTTTCCGGGGTGTCAAAATCCGGTTCTCCCACTCCAAAGCTGACGATATCCTGACCGGCCTGCATCATGGCCTTAGCCTTGGTGTCAACCGCCAAGGTCAAAGAGGGCTTAATCTGTCCTACCCGTTCTGCCAATTTCATATAATCAATCTCCCTTTAATAAATGAATAAAAAATTCTCGGTTACCTTTGGCCCCTTGAATAGGGGACTCTATAGTACCTAAAACCGTAAGGCCTTTTTCCTGAAAAAAAAGGCTTAAGCTTTCGATCACCGTTTTTTGATCCTCTTCATTTCTTACCACGCCCCCTTTGCCGACCTTTCCCTTCCCTATTTCAAATTGGGGTTTGATCAAGGCCACGACATCTCCCTGATCCTTCAAGATGGAAATCAAGGGCGGGATAACCAGTTTTAAAGAGATAAAAGAGGTGTCAACCACAATTAAATCCACCCGCTCGCCAATGTCGGCAAGGCTGAGAAACCGGACATTTTTCCTTTCCATGACCTTTACCCGGGAATCCTGACGAATTTCCCAGGCCAGTTGGCCATAGCCCACATCAACAGCATAGACTCGTTTTACACCTCTTAAAAGCAGACAATGGGTAAAACCACCGGTGGAAGCCCCGATATCCAGGGCCACCTTGTCTTTGACTTCGAGCTGAAAGCTTTCCAGGGCCTTTTCTAATTTGACTCCTCCGCGACTGACATAAGGATGACTCCCTTGCTTGACCTCGACCGATAGATTGGAATCGATGGCCTTGCCGGGTTTTACTGCCGGTATCTGATTGACTCTAACCATCCCGGCATAAATCAAGGCCCTGGCCTTTTCTTGAGAAGGAGCCAAGCCTTTTTCCACCAAGAGCCGGTCCAAACGGACCTTTGGATTATTCAGTCCCATGAAGCTCTTCCATCATAACCTTGAAAATCCCTTCAGCATCCAGGTTGTATAAATTTCTTATTTTTTTCGGAGGACCTTGTTCCACGAAACAATCGGGAATACCCAACGAGCGAACCCGTATTCCCTTTGCCTGTATTTGATGAAGTTTCTCCATGACTGCACTGCCGAATCCTCCCTGGGTTACGTTCTCTTCCACAGTGATGATGATGGAAAATTTTCCGGCTGTCTCAGCCAAAAGCCCTTCATCCATAGGTTTTAAAAATCGGGCATTGATCACCGTGGCCGATTTTCCCTTGAAAGTCAACCGTTCGGCCGCTTCCATGGCCGGATGAACGGTATTCCCGATAGCCAGGACAGCCAGGTCATCCCCTTCTTTAACGGTCTCCCATTTCCCCAAAGTAATCGACTGGGCTTCCCCATCTAAGGGCACCCCAACCCCGGCCCCCCTGGGGTAGCGGATGGCTACCGGCCGGTTATAGGTCAGGGCCGAACAGAGCATATCCCTCAATTCCCTTTCGTCTTTTGGGGCCATGACCACCAGATTGGGCATGGACCTGAGGAACGACAGGTCAAAAAGACCTTGATGGGTAGGTCCGTCCTCACCGACAATCCCGGCACGATCCAAAGCAAAGACGACCGGGACATTCGGCAGACAAACATCCTGCATCAACTGATCATAGGCCCTTTGGATAAATGTCGAATAAATGGCTACCACAGGTTTTAGACCCTCTAAGGCCAGACCGGCGGCAAAAGTAACGCCATGCTGCTCGGCGATTCCCACATCAAAAAAACGTTGCGGAAATCGTTGAGCAAAGAGGTTTAATCCGGTTCCTTCCGGCATAGCCGCGGAAATGGCTACTATCCTCGGATCTTTTTCCGCCAGAGCCAGCATGGTTTTACCGAAAACTTCCGTATAAGTGAGCATTTCAGAAGGTTTCTTTAGCGTTGGATCATCGGCCTCCAGGTTAAAAGGACCGACGCCGTGAAAATAGCTGGGGTTTTTTTCCGCCGGCGGATACCCTTTGCCTTTAGTGGTCAAAACATGCACCAGGACGGGGGTCTGGATATGACGGATGTTTTCAAAAGTGGTAATCAGATCCTCCAGTTGATGGCCTTTCACCGGTCCGACATAATCAAAATGCAAGGCGGAAAAAAGCATCCCCGGTGTGAAAAAACCGGTGAAGGAATCCTCGCTTTTTTTTGCCAACTGGATTAAATTCTCTCCAATGCCGGGAATGGATTTTAAAATGGACTCCATTTCCTTTTTGAACTGTACAAAGCCCTTGCGGGTCAATCGTTTACTCAAAAAAGAGGAAAGGGCCCCTACATTCTTGGATATGGACATTTCATTGTCGTTCAAAACGACAATAAGATCCTTTTCAAGATGTCCGGCCTGGTTCAACCCTTCAAAGGCCTCTCCGGCGGTCATGGATCCATCACCGATCACGGCTATGATTTTGGAGGGTTCCTTCTTTAATGCTTTAGCCGCGCTGATCCCCAATCCCACCGAGATGGAATTCCCGCTGTGGCCGGAATCAAAGACGTCATGGAAACTTTCCTGCCGTTTGGGAAAACCGCTCAACCCTCCAAAAGTCCTTAGCGTCGGAAACTGATCCTTCCTCCCGGTTAGAATTTTATGGGTATAGGATTGATGCCCCACATCCCAGATAATCTGGTCTTCAGGACTCTTGAATACATAATGGAGGGCAATGGTTAATTCAACCACTCCCAGATTAGGGGCCAGATGGCCTCCATTTTTAGAAACCGTTTCAATGATCAGCCTCCGCACCTCTTCTGCCAACTGCTTCAGTTGGGCCATGGATAAGGATTTCAGATCTTTTGGATCATGGATACTGTCTAACAGATAGTGATGGTTTTTAATGGTATTGATTTTAATTTCTTTTTTCATAGTCAGTGATTCTTTGAAAAATTCATTTATTATCAGGATGAAGAAAAACTTTTTTTACAGGTTGCTCAAAAAGGTCCTGCCGGCCTCCTTGGAGGCTTTTATATAGGTCGGCATCCGGCTCCTGACTGGGAGCCTTTTCAAAAGCTCGACGAAGTCGAGCGGCCCGACCGGCTATAAGGCGCCCGAAATCCCGAGGAATGAGGCGTACATAGAAGTACGTCGCAGTGACGAGAGATAAGGGCAACGCAGTAAATGGGCCTTTTTCAGCAACCTGTTTCGTTAGGTCAAGCTCACCTATCCCGGGAAAGGATATAATTCCCGATTTGCATCAAGGCTTGTCCCCTCTTCCCGAAAAACCGGATGGTTTGATCGGCCTCATCCAGCAATTGTTTTCCCAGGGATTTAGATTGTTCCAATCCCATCAGCAGCGGATACGTGGTTTTGGCCTTTTTTTCATCCGTGCCTGTTCTTTTTCCCATGACTTTGGCTTGCCCTTCCACATTCAATAAATCATCCTTAATTTGAAAAACTAAGCCGATCTTTTCCCCAAATTTTCTTAAGGCCTGGATTTCCTCAGAGGCGCCTTCTCCAATAAGGCCCCCGCAGACCAGGGAGGCTTTGATCAAGGCCCCGGTTTTGTGGTTATGGATATATCTCAAATAGGTCAAAGAGACCTTTCTTTTCTCAGCCTCCAGATCGGCCTCCTGCCCGGCCACCATACCCTGGATGCCGGCCGCTTCGGCAATCTCCCGGATCACCTGAATTCGGATCTTGGCCGGGACATTCTTCATGACCTCTCTATGCGTCAGCAACGAAAAGGCCTCGGTCAGCAGGGCATCTCCGGCCAGGATAGCTGTGGCCTCATCAAATTTTTTATGGCAGCTGAGGTGTCCTCTTCGATAATCATCATTGTCCAAAGCCGGAAGGTCATCATGAATCAAGGAATAGGTGTGAATATATTCCAAGGCACAGGCTGCGGGAAGGGCCTTGATCATCCGTCCCCCTACGGCCTTGCAAGCCGTCAAACACAAAATCGGACGGATCCGTTTCCCTCCGGCGAATAAACTGTATTCCATGGCCTTTCGCACCCGGCGGGTAACTGTAACCGCAGGAGGGAAATAGGTCAGGAGTGCCTGATCAACCAGCCTTTGAATTTTTTTAAGTTCTTCTTGCAACCTATCGGTCAACTTAGTCTTTCTCTTCTTCAAAAGAAAAGGGTTGTGGTTTTAACCTCCCGTCCTCTGTTTTAAGCAGAATCTCCACTCTTTTTTGGACCTCGGCCAGCCGCTCGGAACAGAGGCGCGAAAGTCGCATCCCTTCCTCAAAAAGTTTCATGGTTTCTTCCAGGGGAAGATCGCCGCCTTCCAATTTATTGACGATCGTTTCCAACTTTTTAAAGGTGTCTTCAAATCGTTCTTTAGACAAAAGGACGTTCCTCCTTGTTTAATAATGAGCTTGTCATAAAAGGGACGCCGGGGGCCTTCTTTTTAGGACCGGTCGACTCTGTCGACCTAAAGAGAGGCTTCCAAAGGAAGCCGGAGCTGCCCTTCCGAAAATCCCAACAAATCTTTCTGTTACCCGGAGGCCCTTTCCCGAGTCTGTTCGACCAAACAATCCAATTCCCCTTGGGCTAAAGAGACCCGGATCTCATGCCCGGGGGGGGCGTCCTCCACTTTTTTTACCAAGCTTAACTCCGGCAAGGTCCGAACCAGGGCATAACCTCGATCCAGAACCCCCCAGGGGTTCAAGGCCTGAAGGGTTTTATTCTGGGCCTTCAGACCTGTTTCCATTTGTTCCAGTTTTCTCAAAAACAACCCTTTTAATTTCAATTTTTGGATTTCCAAACTGTTGCTCCCAGCCAAGATCTTATCCTGCGGGTTCCTCATTACCAATTTTTCCTGATTCCAACCCAAGGCATCCTTCTTTTTTCCCAGGATCCCTCGAAGGGCCAGCCGAAGGCGGACACCATAGTCATCCAGTCGAAGGGTGAGGTCAATTAAACGCCGGCGGGGATCCCCGATCCGCTTCTGAAAGTGGAATAGCGTTTCTTTATAAGGATCTATTTTCTGAAAAACCTGCTGAATAAGACGATCCCGGAGATCCTGGATATTGGATTCCCATTCTCGTTGCGGTTGAATCAACAACTCGGCTGCCGCCGAAGGGGTCGAGGCCCTCAAATCAGCTACAAAATCGGCGATGGTGAAATCCACTTCATGCCCGATGGCCGAGATAACCGGAATGGAAGAAGCCGCTATGGCCCGGGCTACCCGTTCTTCATTGAAAGGCCAAAGATCTTCAAGGGAACCTCCACCCCGGGCCAGGACAATGACCTCGATTCCCCGAGAAGACCGGTTTAAACATTTTATGGCCTCTTCAATTTCCAAAGAAGCGGTCTCCCCCTGTACCAGAACCGGAAAGATGGAGACCTGAATATTGCGAAAGCGACGATACAGGATCCTTAAAAAATCCTGGATCACGGCCCCGGTCGGAGAGGTAACTATGGCCACCCGCCTGGGCAGAAGGGGTAGGGGTTTCTTTCGTTCCGGATCAAACAAGCCTTCTTTAAATAACCGTTCTTTTAACTGTTCAAAGGCCAGTTGAAGGGCCCCCCAACCCTTCAGTTCTATCCTCTCAATAATAATCTGGTACTCCCCCCGGCCGGCATAAACACTCAGGCGGCCGAAGCACAACACCTGAAGCCCGTTGTCGGGCCTGAATGACAAGCCCGATTGCCCGGACTTAAAAAAAACCGCCCGGATCTGGCTGGAGGCATCCTTCAAGGTAAAATAGCAATGCCCACTGGGAGGAATCCGAAAATTAGAGATTTCCCCTTCCAGCCAGATGAAGGGAAATCCTTCCTCCAGCAGGTCTTTAATCTCCTCGGTCAGTTGGGTAACGGTATAAACTTTTTCCGGAAAATCCATATGGTTATTTATTTTAAAGAAAAAACGATTTTTTAGCAAGGATTTTTGACGACAGGCTCATCGCCGTTAAAGGGAAGGGAAATAGTCCGAACGACCCTAGGGGTTATTTCTCCCCTGAAAGGTTCATTTCTGTGTCATGAGTGGGAGGTATTAATGGTCTCTTGCAACCAACAAGTGTTTTCTTAAAAAACCGTTTGCCGTTTTTACTGGATCAACCTGCCCAGAAATCAGGGCGCGGGCAGGTTGATCCAAGACCATATTTTGCCGCAAATATTATTTCTTTTCTCCGCTCTTTTCTCCAGTGAAGGTACCTTTGCCATAAGGTCCAAGTGCAACAGCACCACTTATTTTATTGCCTGCAACCTTTCCCTTATAGACTATCTCCATCCCGCTGGATTTGAATTTGAGTTCGAAATCGCTGCCTTCGATTTTACCGGTAACCTTTGATTCCCCGAAGACACCTTTGTAAGTTCCGGTAATCGCCTTACCGTTCTGCTGCAACACAAAAACCGGATTCCCTTTGCCGCTGGGAGAATCAACCGCACAATTCCAGGTTCCGGTCAAATTGGCCAGGGCCGTAGCCGGGGCTGGGGCCGCAGCCTGAGTGACCGCAGTTCCCACAAGCAAACCTAAAACCGCAAAAAACATCATGACAAAAATAAACGACTTTTTCATACCTGCCTCCTTTTTGATTTTGGATTTTTGCATCGTTCCATACCACTTATTTAGAATTTCCTCAAGCTTTTTTCTTTCTTTTTTTTGCGAGGTATTCTGGGAAAGCTTTTTTTTCTTTTAATCACTGAACCGGTAAAAGAAAAAATCCAAGATGCAATGGATTGACATCATTTATTTTAGATGATACGAGATTAAATGAAGAACAGGTTTTCAAAAACAAAGGAGGTACAAGCATGGAGTATAAACATGTCATTTATCAACCGGGTAAAGTAGCTCGAATTATTCTCAATCGACCCAGGTTTCTTAACGCTCAAAGTTACCTTTTGCTTGAAGAACTGAATTCAGCCCTTCAAGCAGCGGCCAAGGATCCGGAATGTGGAGCCATTGTCCTTTCGGGCCTCGGCCGGGCTTTTTCGGCCGGGCACGACATCGGGACCGAGGAAGACAAAGAATACAAACGACAGCAGGGATATGCCGTCCGTGCCGAACAGGGTTTAACTCCCTGGTTTGAAGACATGCGAAAAATGTACATCGAATTTTGCCTGGCCTGGCGGAACCTGCCTAAACCCACCATAGCCATGGTGCATGGATACTGCATCTTCGGCGGATGGATGGTGGCTGCCTCCATGGATATTATTTTTGCTGCTGAGGATGCCCAATTCCTGCCCGGCTTCGTCGAGTATTTTTCTGCACCATGGGACATAGGACCGCGGCGGGCCAAGGAAATCCTTTTTGAACACCGCTTCATGACCGCCCAAGAGGCTTACACCTATGGATTTGTGAATCGGGTTTTTGATCCTGAAAAACTGGAAGAGGAGACCATGGCCTACGCCAAACGTGTAGCGGAAAACTACCTGGATATTCCTTACTGGGTCAGGTTGTGTAAATTCTCCATCAATCACATGGAAGAAACCATGGGTCTAAATGCCGAGGTCGAATCGTCCTTCAATAATTTCTGTCTTATGACGGCCACGCGAGATAGAACCACGGCGCCGCCCAGTGAAGGCGGTTTTGCCCGGACTAACATAGCCAAAAAGCATTTTGAACTTTCTCTGCCCTGGCTGAAAAAAGCCGGGCTGAGCGGGAAAAAATAACCAAAGAAATTCGAAATTTCTCTTTTTCAATCAGATCTATCGGCAATAAATGGCTTCTAAAGTCCCATCGGCAGATACTGGCTGCTCGATCAAACGGCCGATACTGGATTCTGGATGTTGGATTCTTGATAATCGATACAGAGATTTATCTTTATCCAGTATCCAATCTCAGTTTTTTAGGTTATCAATTATCTAATATCGGTTTTTGGGGTTATCCAGTATCCAGCATCGCTCCGAAAGACCTGTTGACCCCAAGACGATAAAAAGTTAGAGATAAATTCTCAGATAATCTTATGTAAGAATCAATAAGGAGGAATCCATCATGTCCGACACAGTTCTGTACGAAGTCAAAAACCATATCGCCTACATTACCCTTAATCGACCAAAAAAATTAAACGCCTTCAATTTGGAGATGAGCTTTGCCCTGCGGGACACCTGGAAGCGTTTCGAAAAAGATGATGCGGCCCAAGTCGCTATCTTAACCGGAAATGGAAAATCTTTTTCCGTCGGGGTTGACCTGACCGATGAAGACCGGAAAATGGGAAAGGCCTGGGAATACCATGAGGCCTACCCATTGAACGGCACAGCCCTTTTCAAGCCGATCGTCGGAGCCGTCCGCGGTTATGCCCTCGGATTGGGGTACATCATTTCAGTGACGGGTTGTGATATCACCATTGCCTCCGAAAATGCCGTTTTCGGCTATCCGGAAGGCAAAGTCGGTGTGGCCCAGATCCCGCCTCAATATGCCCCCTATATGCCTTTCAAGATCGCCCTGGAATTCATGCTCCTCTCCTGGAAAGGGGGACGCCTGATGAGCGCCAAGCGAGCTATGGGATTCGGCTTGGTCAACGACGTCGTGCCCGATGCCGATCTGATGAAGGAAGCCGAAAAATGGGCCAAACTGTTGAAGCAGGTTCCACCGCTGTTTATCCGGTCGGTGAAATATGGGTACTACACCCAGACGGAACGGTCCGCCCGAAAAGTGGAGAGAGAATATGTAGATTATGTTTTGCCCCAGGAATTAAGCGAGGATCGGCAAGAGGCCTCAAATGCCTTTATTGAGAAAAGGGAGCCGCGGTTTAAAGGCAAATAAATTGGCTATCAACGAAACCGGGAAAAAAGCGGCGGACGTTTTTCATTAAAGGCATTAAGGCCCTCTTTGGCTTCATCTGTTTTAACAAAGAGCTCGAGGTTGATATGGGACAGGGCCCCGATCCCTGCTATCGAATCGCTGTCCGCGTTGAAGGAGCATTTGAGCGCTCGGAGCGCTGTTGGGCTCTTGTCCAGCATATCATCGGCCCAGCGGCGTACTTCCTCTTTTAATTCAGCCAAGGGCACCACGTGGTTAACCAGGCCCCAATCTTTCATTGTGGCCGCATCGTACTGCCGGCAGCAGAACCAAATCTCTTTGGCCCGTTTATCGCCGATGATTCGAGCCAGGTAGGCGCTGCCAAAACCTGCGTCGAATGACCCGACCCGGGGACCGGTTTGGCCGAAACGGGCATGGCCGGCGGCAATCGTAATATCGCACAAGACATGCAGTACCTGCCCGCCGCCGATGGCATAGCCGTTAACCGCTGCAATAACCGGCTTCGGTACATCCCGAATGAGCCGATGGAAATATTCGATTTCCGATACTCCGGTTTCCATGGGCCCGTAATCTCCGGTCTCCTGTCGTTGCTTTTGATCTCCTCCTGTACAAAAGGCCTTATCACCCGATCCTGTTAAAGCGATGACACCCACTTTGCGGTCGGCCCAGGCCGCCTTAAAGCAGCAGATCAACTCGTCAATGGTCCGGTTGGTAAAGGAATTGTAACGATGCGGCCGGTTAATGGTGATCCAGGCCAGACCGCGATCCACTTCATACAACACATCGGTTAGCTCGCTCAGTTTCATTGACTCTCTCCTTGCAAAGCTGGGGGGTTACCCAAAAAAAACTCCGGCTCTTTTTACCAGCTGTATGGTGTTGCCCCACGGATCACTCAAGACTATCAGATTCTCGCCGGGTAAGGTAATGGGACATTTTTCAGTAAATGTGGCGCCCTTGGAGACGAGATATTCGGCCTCCTTACCTGGGTCTTCACTTTTAAAGGCAATATGCAATTGCAAGTGGTGGTTGATTCTGTCAGTCAAAGGGGAGACATTTGGAATTTTTCCAAACTCCAGCATAACCCTATTGTTGCAATCTGTAATAAAAGCCACTCCCTTTTCTTCGTCCTGAGCGGAAAACCTGATATTGAATCCCAAAACTTCCTGATACCATTTGGCCATTTCAATAGGTTCCGCTACGGTGATTCCTATATGCTCAATTTCAAAATTTTTCATCGTTATTTTCTTGGTATATCGTTCGCTATCAACCATGGTGCATGTAGCGACATTGGAAAGAAAAGGAGTAGGTCTTGCAATCAACCATTTTCATACAAGCTTCACCCATTTTATTGGCCAATTAATAGTAGCCTAATGGAAACCCCGCGCTAACCCGCCGACCGTGTGGTGGCCTCGCTAGGGAATGTGCCATACTTGATCGGAAAGAAAGATCGATTGGCTCGGGGCATTGGTGTTCTGCTTAAAACCTTCTTTTTGGGGGTAAAAAGTTTACGTTAAGGCCTTTTTTACCTATCATTTTTTACATCATTCATTGAGAAGTCAATTCCTTGCCCTGGTCCGATCCCCCGTTCGCCCTTTTACCTATCTCCCCGTTCAGTCACTATTTTCTTGCAGGTTCTTCGTCTGGCTTAGTTGCTTCCCTGCGAAGCAAAAGGTCCTGAAAACGCTGAACACGGAAATACCATAGCTGGAAACCCAACAGGATCAATACGATGCCGATTATTGCCCCGACCCAACAAAGCCATTTGTATATCCTGATTTCTAATTCAAGAACATCTAACTGCTTTCGTTGTGTCTCAAGATTAGCAGTAGCCTTTCTGTATTGGAGTAGCTTTGGTATATCCGGGTCCGATAGCGTGAAGTTGTGACCTTTAGTACACTTCACCAACATTTCCAAATGGTCGACTTCCAGCGCCAGAACCTTCATGTCCCCGGAAAGATTGATCCAACGATGTTTTAACTCAGTCTCACGGTAGACAGGATAGAACACGCTTAAAATAAAGATAAAGAGGCCACTCAGAGCCATGAACTTATATAGATTATCAGTAGGAAGATTCGGAATATTCATAAGTCCCTCGTTAAATTTAAAGATATGGTAGATTCCACTTGCCCTGCCAAAATCTAAATGTCCTTAATTGGTTTTGTTATGCAACTGATCCGCAATCTTTTCCCGTTCTATAAATATGGAGCGCCTCTAGAATACCCATGAAAGAATCGCCAATATGGTTACCTTCGAATTCAAGATATTCCCAATCTCCAAGCAACCCCTTCTCTATTTTGGTCCCAGATTCCACTAGCAAAACTAACGCATATCCTTTTGCAAGAGAAAAGGCCAATTCATCCCTAGTCCATATAGATTCTCCATCTGCCGTTATTAGGTAGATTAAGAAGTCCAAAGGCTGCTCCAAACGAGCTATGACCTTTTGATCTACACGACGTGGTTCATAACCAGCTCCCGTAACAACATTTACACCCAACAGCTCAAGAAACCTCGTCAGTTCGAGAGCCAAAGCTTTTGACCGAGAGCTAAAACGATACGACAGGAAGCAAGAAAGTTGTTTTTTGTTTCCTACCAGTTTCTCCTCCAGTGTACGAAGCCGTTCCTCAATTGCCAAGATTGTGCTGTCTTTATTTTCGACAAGTTCAGTACGTTCCAGTTGAAGACATTCCTCAATTGTTTTGAATATTATTTCAGACTTCTCCGCACTCGATAAGTTTAGACATAGTTGCAGTTCAACACGAACCGGCTGAAAAAATACAATATTTGAATGTCCATATTTCTCGCCGGGGTCGGCAAAGATGAAGCTCAACCGCTCTGGATGTTTTTTAATTTCACAAATAGTCCTAACCTCTACGATAGTCAGATCCTTAGACTCCTCAATGCTATCATCAAGTCGATAATCTCCGTGAATCGAAAACCTGTCAGAAGCTAAACCTAGTTGTGAGATAATCATCTCAAAACAGTTTGCGATTTGATTTGGCTGAAACTTGCGTTGTTTGTAGTATCGGAATGCTGTGAAGCCCATATTCCTCCTTATTGAAGAAACTCAAAAGGTGAAAATAATGCCGAATGCGGCGTTAAACCGTGACACGAAGCTTGCGTTGCTGAAGACACATGCAAGCGAGTGACATCGATGTCCAATGGCCTGCCAGCCCTTTCTAATTCCAGATAACCTATTATAGATTATAAACATTCTCTTGACAAAGTAATTTCAAATCCTGGCCTCGTATAGATGACAGTGCACGGAATGGGTGTCGGTGAAACGGCTCTGGGCCGGATAGATCAATTTACATTTCGGCATGACATTAGGGCATCGGGGATGAAAATGGCAGCCGGCGGGCGGATCGGCCGGGGACGGCAGGTCCCCCTGAAGTCGGATCACCTCCCGATGGGTGCCCGGCTCGATGACCGGAACGGCCGAAAGGAGCGCCCGGGTATAAGGATGCCGTGGATGGTCCAAGACCTCATCCACTGTTCCCCGCTCGACAATGCGCCCCAGATACATCACCGCCACTTCGTGAGCCAAAAATTCGACCACGGAAATATTGTGAGTAATGAATAGATAGGCCAGGCCATGCCGGTCTTGCAGTTCTTTAAGCAGGTTCAGGATCTGGGCTTGTACTGATATGTCCAGCGCACTGGTCGGCTCGTCGCAAATGATGAGTTTCGGGTTCACAGACAGGACGCGGGCGATGGCAATTCGCTGACGTTGTCCTCCCGAGAACTCATGAGGATAGCGAAATTTGATCGACCCCGACAACCCGACCTCCTCCAACAACCGGTCGATACGAATCATCCGATCTCCAGAGCCGCTCCCAATGCCGAGGGCGGCCATACCCTCTTCAATGATTTCCGCAATACGCAAACGGGGATTGAGCGAGGCATAAGGGTCCTGGAAGATGAACTGAAACTCCTGGCGCAAAGGCCTTAGTTCAGCGGGCTTCAAGAACGAAAGATCTTTTCCCTCAAACAAAACGGAACCGCCGGACAGGGGGATGAGGCGCAAGATACCTTTTCCCAAAGTAGTTTTGCCGCAGCCGGATTCGCCCACCAGGGCCAAGGTCCTGCCCGATGGAATCGAAAGGGATACCCCATCCACGGCCTTGACATATCCCACAGTACGCTTCAAAAGACCTTTGCGGATTGGAAAGTGGATTCGTATATCTTCCACTGTCAGAAGGTTTGAACTCGATTTAGAAGATGAAACATCGCTCGGAACTTGGCCTTTTGAAACAATATGGCCTTCTCCGGGCTTAAATTCATCCCTCGTCCCTCGTCCTTCATCCCTCACCTCTGAATCATAGAGGTGGCATCTCACAAAGCGACCCGGGTTCCATTCGTTCCACCGGGGCACCTGATAAAGACAACGATCCCAACCAAAATCACAGCGTTCGACAAAGCGACATCCTGAAAATTCTCGGGTAAGGGGAGGCACACTGCCTTTGATCATGGCCAAGGCCCGGCCCCGCTTATTCCGCATCGGCAGGGATTCAAAGAGTTTTCTTGAATAAGGATGGGCCGGGCTGTCGAAGAAACGCTTGCGGTCGGCCGTTTCCACCACCTCGCCGGCATACATCACCGCCACCTGGTGGGCCATTTCCGAAACCACCCCAAGATCATGGGTGATAAGCAAGATCGACATGCGGCTGCGCTTTTGCATTTGCCGCAACAGATCGAGGACCTGGGCTTGAATCGTAACATCCAGGGCCGTGGTGGGTTCATCGGCGATCAAAAGGGCCGGCTCACAGGCCAGGGCCATGGCGATCATCACCCGCTGTTTCATGCCTCCGGAAAATTGGAAGGGATAATAGCCGCTGCGTCGGGCCGCATCGGGAATACCTACCGCCTCGAGCATGGCAACAGTGCGTTTCATGGCCTCCTGGCCCGGCAGTTTGAGGTGTTGAATGAGAATTTCCGCCACCTGGTTCCCGATGGTCATGACCGGATTCAGGCTCAGCATCGGTTCCTGGAAAATCATACCGATCCGTCTGCCTCGGACGTTACGCATTTCCAATTCCGACAGGGTTAAAAGATCACGGCCGTTCAAATGAATGCTGCCGTTAAGGATAAGGCCTGCCTCAGGCAAAAGACGCATAATGGAAAGAGCGGTCATGGACTTGCCGCAGCCCGATTCGCCAAGCAGGGCAAAGGTCTCCCCTTGATTAATGGACAGAGACAGGCCGTCCACGGCTCGAACCACACCGTTGTCGGTGATCAACCGGGTAATCAGGTGATCGATTTCCAATAACGGCGCGTTCATGGATGCGTCTCTTTCTCCAAGAGTTTAGGCCGTAGCCGGAAGAGTTGCAGCCGTACCGACCGGGTTTGCATCCGCGGATCAAAGGCGTCTCTTACAGCGTCGGAAAACAGATTGGCACACAAGACCAGCAGGAACATAAAGCCAAAGGCGGCGGACAGGGACCACCAGACCATCGGCTCCCGGGCCATTTCCAGGCGGGCACTGTTAATCATCGTGCCGAAACTGATCATTGTTGGATCGACGCCGACCCCCACGTAGGACAATACGGCCTCGGCCAGCACCAGACCGGAAAAATCCATGACGATGGCGATCAACACGATATGCATGACATTGGGCAGGATATGTCGAAGGATGATCTTGAAGTCGGAAACACCGAAAGCCTGCGCGGCCTGTATGTATTCCATCTCCCGGAGCTTTAAGGATTCCCCCCGCATCAGGCGGCACAGTCCGGTCCAACTGGTGACACCAAGGATGAGGCACAAAAACAACAGACGCAGGTCTGCCCGGGCGCTGGCGGTTTCGAACAGTTCGGGGTGGCTGTCCATGTAAACCTGGGTCATCAAAATGGCTGCGGCGATCAGCAGCACGGCGGGAATGGAATTCAGGGTGGTATAGACGTATTGGATGATATCGTCAATCCATCCCTGGAAATACCCGGCCATGATCCCAAGCAAAACCGCGAAGGGCAGCATCACCAGGGTGGTCAGGGTGCCGATGACCAAACCGGTGCGAATGCTCTTTAAGGCCAGATAAAGGACGTCTTGCCCCACCTTGTCGGTGCCGAAAACGTGATATTTGAGGCTGAGAACGATAGTGGGCACAGCCAATAGAAAAAGCCCCAGCAAGGTCCATAAGACGGCGTTCCAGGGAATTTCCTCTTGACCGCGAAATACGCCCTTGAGGCAGGAGGCCAAACCGATTTTTCGGCGGTGGGCCAATATCCCAAGCAAAAAACACGCGGCCAGGCACCAAAACACCAGGGCCAGGATTAAACCGAAGGTCACTCGTTTGGCAATATCGCCGTCCTTATCCTGTTCTGGATTTTTAAGATGAGCCCCGCCGTAAACCAGGCGGGGGAAGGTCCGTACCTGTCGGCCATCGGGAATCTCGACGGTTTCTCTGGAAAAAAGATGGGTGGCCAAGGGGGCGGAATAGGTCTTTTCGGTATGCTGCCTTAAGGGGCTGACCATCAAATCAAAAAGGCTTAAGACCTCCACCGCATAAGCCCTCTCGCCGTTTTTTGGGGTTTCTATGGCCGGGCGAAAATGCAAGGTGTCGAGCAACCCGATCACCAGAAACACGGCTAGTATAATCATGGATACCAGGCCGCTTGCGCTTCGGATGACCCGTTTCCAGGGGGCCCGCAAGTATTCGTGTCTCAATACCGTCCAGCCGTAAACCAATCCGGCCAAAAACAAAACAGCAATCAGAGCATCGGTCCAGAGTATGATGGGTTTGAAGTGCATCGTTATTATTTTAACTCATAGCGCAAAGCGGTTAGCTTATATTAAAACGCATTTTTGATAGTATGCCCATTTTTGTCATTCCGACGAAAGTCGGAATCCAGGAATTTAAATATTAAAAACTTCTGGACCCCGGTTTTCACCGGGGTGACGACCTTTTAGGAGTTTGTCATAGTTTAATTTTGTTTTTTCCTTTCAGCTATTCCAGTCGGATCCTCGGATCCACCAACGTATAAGAAATGTCGGTCAAAATAAGTCCGATGATGTAAAGCACCGATCCCAGAAAAACCATGGCCCTGACCACCGAAAAATCCTGAGAATTGATGGCATCAATGGTGTAACTGCCGAGCCCCGGGATGCCGAAAAAAGATTCGGTGATCAAACTTCCCATAAAAAGGACCGGGATGACCACCACCGCCCCGGTCAGGATGGGAATCATGGCGTTTTGCAGGACATGCCTGTACAGCACCCGCCACTCCGACAAACCCTTGGCCCTGGCGGTGCGGACATAGTCCTTGCCTATTTCCTCAAGAAAGATCGTCCGATACCAGCGGGCACCAGCGCCGATTCCGCTCACTATCCCGACCAACACCGGCAGAATCAGGAATTTTGCGGCCATAATCCCTGTGCCGTACCCGGAAATCGGCACCAGGTTCCAAAGTTTGCTCAACAGGTATTGACCGCCGATGATATAAAACAGACTGGAAATGGACATCATGGCCACGCACAACACCACTCCCCAGAAATCCAGGTAGGTGGCCCGGAAAAAGGCCATCATCAGGGCGAAGGAGATATAGCAGGCCAGCCCCAATAAAAACACAGGCAAGGCGATAGCCAGGCTCGGTCCCATACGGGCCCTGATTTCATAGGCGATGTCGCGCCCGTCATCGGCCGGGCCGAATTGAAAGGCGAACAGCTTGATCGATTTGTCGAAGAAGATGGTATCGGTCACCTTGGCCGTACCCGGGGCGGAAGCATTGAACAAAAGCGGTTTATCGTAACCCCGCTCCTGTTTCCATTTGGCAACGGCTTCCGGCGTCACCCGCTTCACCCCCAGATGGATACGGGCCATGTCATCCGGGGTATTGACCACAAAAAACAGGCTGAAGGTAATGATATTGACCCCGATCAGGATCGGAAGGGCATAGAGCACACGTCGTATAATATAGTTCAGCATCAGATGGCCGATTTCCTTTCCCGGCGACGAATGGCCATAACCGCCGGCAGGGCCGTGACGACCAGCACGGCCAGGATCAGAAACATCGGCCAGAGCACCGGCCGGTTCCATTCGGCCCGTTTCTGTTCCCGCATCGCCGCATCAATGCGCTGGTATTTAAGCCCGTTGCGCGCCATCTTATTCGGTTTCTGGTTGAGCATCCAAGAATGAAAAAGTCTGTATTCTTTGGGGTGAAAGCCCCACAGCCACGGGGCGTCATGGCGGGCAATTTCAATCATCTGATCGATGATAGCCTGACGATTCGGCCCGTTATCCATGTTTTTCATTTTCTCATACAGCCGGTCATATTCAGGATTGGCGTAATTGGCCGAGTTTTCTCCCTGGCTTTTGACATGACTCTGGGGTCCATGCAGCAAGAACAGGAAATTCTCCGGGTCAGGATAATCAGCATTCCATCCCCAGTTGAAGATCTGGGCATTACCCTTTCGTATTTTTTCCTGAAATCGGTTGTAATCCGTAGCCCGGACCACCAGTTGAAGGTTGAGCTTGCGGAACTGTTTTCGATACCAATCAAGGTGTGCCTTGTCATCAGGGCCGTGGGCGGTAACATCGAAGTTAAGCACTAAAGGCTTGCCGTTTTCCTTATCGATCCCATCCGGATAACCGGCCTCAGCCAGCAGTTTTTTAGCCGCCTCTAAGGGTTTGCGCCTCGGGTGGCCGTTTACCAAGTCATATACATAGGAATTGATCCCGTCCTTACCAGGCCTGTTGCCGAAAATGTCCGGAGGAATCGGGCCCTGGGCTGCAATACCGCGGCCGTTGGCGAAAATGCTGATGTACTCCTCATAATCTACGGCAATGGAAATAGCCAAACGCAGTTTACGGGCCCGCTCCGTCGTCCCTCCGACCACCGGATCCAACATATTGAATCCCATATAGAAGGAGGAAGGGGCCACCGAGGTGGAAAGGCGGATCCCTTTTTCCTTCATTTTATCGGTAAGGGCAATATCCCCGGTGCTGGAGATCTGGATCGCCTGGTCAAAGCTGTCGGAACTGATCCCTGAAGCGTCGTAATAACCTTGCAGGAACTTGTTCCAGTAGGGGATCCCTTCCTTCTCCAAACTGAATACCGCCTTGTCTATAAAGGGCAAGGGCTTGCCCGCATCGGCCAAAAGCCCGGCCTCCCGGTCTCCCGTTTCTCCCTCAGAAGGATAGGTCTCTTCGTGGAAATAGGGATTACGTTCCAGGACCATCTGCCTATTGGGATTATTCTTGGTCAGCATATAAGGACCTGTGCCCACCGGGTACCAATCCAAAGTTAAGTTTTTTTCCGCCATGCCCGGTTGAGAAAAGAAGCGGTCCACTTCTTGAGGAATCGGGGCGAAAAAAGGCATGGTCAGCCAGTAAACGAATTGGGGATATTTTCCCTTGAGTTTCACACGATAGGTGTATCGATCCACAACGATTGCCCCTTCCAGAGGAAACCGGTCGAGATCCAGATAAGCATTGCCGCGTCCGGCCTTTACCAGGTCTTGATTGGCTTTTCTAAGCAGGGTGGCATAGGCCTTGAGTCCGACAATATAATCACTCATGAGACCGAAGATCGGGGATTGCAGTCTCGGATGAGCGAGCCGCTTGATCTGGTAAACATAATCAGCGGCCATCAGTTCGCGGGTACCCTGTTTTTTGAAGTCCGAGAGGTCGTGGATAGGATTCAGGTCAACGGGCTTCAGATTGTGGTAAAGCAGATTGCCGGCTGCATCACGGGCAAAGGCCGGATGGGGTTGAAAACGGACCTCGGGGCGAATTCTGATCTCGTATAGACTGTAAGCCACCCTACCCGCTTCGGCATCATCCAGAAGCCGATGCCCGGCGGCATCAAATAATTGGGGACGTGGAACTTCTTCGGCGGTGGCTGGAACCAGGGTATATGGCCGTTTAAAAAAGTGGTACTGCAAGGGGGGCTCGTAGATTTGGGCATTGAAGGCCGCCTCATCTTCGCTGTAGGACTGTACCGGATCGAGATGTTTGGGGCGCTCGGGAAAAGCCGAGTAGAGGATATTACGGCCCCGATCCTGAAGCGGATAGGGATTGTTC
Organism: Thermodesulfobacteriota bacterium; assembly: GCA_049520575.1. GTDB lineage: Bacteria > Desulfobacterota > RBG-13-43-22 > RBG-13-43-22 > RBG-13-43-22 > RBG-13-43-22. The sequence continues at coordinate 27,812 of JBEKPQ010000035.1, forward strand.
CAGGTTCCTTTCGTGCATCCTGCCCCGGACAGCATGAAAACTAGGGGAATGAGGCCCAGTAATTTTCGCAAGTTTAATACCATAATGGCTTATTGTGTTAGTCTCGATTGTATGATATTGAAAAAGTGGAATCCAGGAGTCAGGATTCAGAATAAAAACATTAAATTTTCTTTGTTTTTTCTTATTCTGAATTCTGACTTCTGGATTCTGAATTCTTTTTGATAAAAAACTCCCATGCCTGAAAACTCTTTATTTGAACACATCACCCTGGTCCTCCATCAACCCCGGTTTGCGGAAAATATCGGGGCCTCGGCCCGTGCGGCCTGGAATATGGGCTTGTCCCATATCATTCTTATCAACCCCGAGGATACCGACTGGGAGCGAATGACCAAACTGTCCACACATGTGGCCCGCGGGCTCCTGGAAAAAATGGAAACCTATGCCTCATTGTCCGAGGCCCTGGCTCCTTTTCACTACATCATGGGGACCACGGCCCGTTTGGGAGGTCAACGGAAAGAGGTTATTGGCCCATCCCAAGCAGCCGGAAAAATTCGATCCCTGGGCCGTCAGAATCGGATTGCCGTCCTCTTCGGCCCTGAAAACCGGGGTCTCACTAATGAAGAACTGCGATTCTGCCACAGTACGGTTCACATCCCCACAGCTTCAGCCGGATCCCTTAATCTGGCCCAAGCCGTTTTGGTTCTCTGCTATGAGATTTTTTTGGCCCACCAAGCCGGTCAAGTTCAAAGTTCGGAGTTCGAAGTTCGGAGCAATTCAAATTCGAACTCCCCAAACACGAATTCCGCATTCTCAGCGCTCGAAGCCAGTCACTCGTCATTCGTTCCGTCTCGAGCAGATATCTCCCAACTCCGAACTCCGAACTCCGAACTTGGTTTTTCTCCCCTGGCCTCTTCCTTTGAACTGGAAGGGATGTACCGGCACCTATCGGAAGCCCTCCAGATGATGGACTTTTTAGACAAACAGAATCCTGAACTCTGGATGATGAGTCTGCGCCGCTTTTTTTCCAGAATAGGTCTTTATTCCAATGAAGTCCGTATGATCCGCGGTATCTGCCGACAACTGAAATGGTTCATCACCCGTTATCGACCTCAACAAGACCCTCTCCGACCCCCGGATTCTAAAGGCTGAATCAAAACTATGCCCGAACTGCCGGAAGTTGAAACCATCGTTCGACGTCTTCGTTTGAGCCTGATCGGCCAAAAAATTCGATCGGTTCAGGTTCTCAATCCCAAAATTCTTCGATGTTCCAAAAAAGTTTTTGTTCAAACATTAACCGGGGCCATCATACGAAAAATAACACGGAAAGGCAAGCTGATCCTCATCGATCTTGAGCCCGGTTGGACCATGATCCTCCATCTCAAAATGACCGGCCAGGTATTGATTGAACCCCATTCAACCCCTGTCGATCAGCACACCCAGGTTATTTTTCATTTTGATTCTATGGATTTTCAAATGTGCTATCGGGACATAAGAAAATTCGGCTTTTTTAATGTAGTTCAAGCCGATTCCAGAGCTTGTCTCACCTATCTCAACCGCCTGGGTCCTGACCCTTTTGAAATATCCTCCGATCAATTTGCCCGGATTATCCTTTCGAGGAAGAAATCCATCAAATCCCTTCTCCTGGATCAGTCTTTGATCAGTGGATTGGGTAACATTTATGTGGACGAGTCCTTATTTAAGGCCAAAATCCATCCTCTGTGCAAATCGGAGTCCTTATCTTTGGCCCAGATCAAAAACCTCCATCGGATTATTAAAAAAATCTTATCCCAGGCCATTTCAAAGCAAGGATCCACTCTGAGGAATTATCGAAGACCGGATGGAATGACCGGAGGATTCCAAAGTTACCATCAGGTGTATGGTCGAACCGGACTGCTCTGCCCTTTCTGCCGGTCTCCGATTCAAAAAATAAGAGTGGCCGGTCGCGGCACCCATTATTGTCCTTCATGTCAGAGAATTTGAAAATTGATTTGAATTATAACTCGAATTTGGAGTCTAAACCTCTCGAGAAATAGTTCAGGTAAGAAAAAAAATGAAATTAATCGTATTTTTTTTGGCTCATATTGTTTTTTTCTCTTGACCCTTACTAATTTTTCCTTTATAAAACGTAATAAAAACTAACTTCAAAAGGAGGATAAAGGCTATGGCTACCAAAAAACCCCTTACCAAAACCCAATTAGTTTCTTTTCTGGCGGAAAAGTTCATGATCACTAAAAATTCTTCAAAGGAGATCCTGGATGAATTGGCCCAGTTGGCGGTTGCCGAGACCAAGAAATCCGGTTCATTCACCATGCCGGGCATTGGCAAAATCGTTCTTTCCAAGAGAAAAGCACGGATCGGCAGAAATCCTCAAACTGGCGAGCCGATCAAGATTCCAGCCAAGACCGTTACCAAGATGAGGATCGCCAAAGCTTTTAAAGATGCTGTAGTTCCTCCCAAAAAATAGGTTTTTCGTTACGTTCAGGAAAGGAAAAGAAAGAGTCAAGGAAGTCTACCCAATCATTGACCCAATTCTTATTGAAAGAGAGCAAAGATCATGGTGATCCGCAAAAGAACGGCCATAAAAAAAATAAAAGTTGCCGTTTCCAGCAAGGCCAAACGACCTCAAAAAGCACAAGAAAAATGGATCAGGACGACGGTCATGATTCGGGAAATGAATCATAGAAAGATAAAGTCTATTACCTATTGGGAGAAAAAAGGGATTAAAGAGGTAGTCGATGAGGCATTGAAATTATATCTTAAAGGGAAAAAGGTGAAGTCCCTTCCTTAGAAAAAATAGCCAGTCTTGCCTGAACAGAAAACCTCTAAGGCCCGAAGCTTTTTATCACTTGCATTTATTCAATACTCAAAGATCCCTTTTCTTGGCCATCAAAGGGATCTTTGAGTATATTAGATTCGTCGACCAATCCGGGTGTTGGGTAATACCCGGTGCCCTCCAACCTTCAGATTTTTCCCATTATATCTATTTTGCATCCTCTTTGATATTAAACTCTCAAACTTGTTTAAGACGGGATCCAGGAAACATGAAAATTAATCAAAGGATTCAAGGGGTCCAGAGGTCAATCCCGCTAGAGGCGGGACTCGAATCCTGGAATCCTCGAATCCTATTTTCGTACTAAACCCTCATGCCCCTATGAGCCGCCACGAAACATAAAAATAAGCCTTCGAGTCATGCGGTTAAGAGTTTTTATTCTGAATTCTTGATTTTTATTTTCGTACTAAATTTACTTTACCGGCCAACAAGAACGTGTTATTAAAATTTATAATTTTTTCGATAGAAAGGAATGGGTAGTCCGGTGTCACGCATCGCTCCCTTTCGGGGTATTATTTTTAATAATCGGATCGTCAACAATCTTTCCCAGGTGGTAACCCCGCCGTATGATGTGATAAATTCTGCGGAACAAGAACATTTTTATCAGCTGCATCCCTATAATATCATTCGCCTGGATTTCGGCAAAAATTTTCCCAGTGATACCCCTGAAGACAATCGATACACCCGGGCCGCCCGGATTTTACAGATATGGGAAAGGGAACAGATCCTTATCCGGGATCGGGTACCTGCAATCTATCTTTATAAAATTCACTATCAAAACCCCGGACAAGGCGTACTCATCCGCACGGGTTTTATTTCCCTGCTTGGTCTGGAAACCTTTGATTCCGGCCAAGTCCGGCCCCATGAAAAGACTTTTTCCTCTTTTAAGCATGACCGCTATCAGCTTTTCCAACATTGTCAAATGCAGTTTTGTCCGATTTTTTCTTTTTATCTTGACCGGGAAGGAAAAATCATCTCCCTTCTTTCCGATCAAGCTCCAAACGAACCCTTTATTGACTTTGAGGATCAGGAATCCATTCGTCATCAACTTTGGAGAGTGACCGACCCTTCGGCCTTAAATATTATTCAGGAAAAATTTTTGGACAAAACCGTCTATATCGCCGACGGACATCATCGTTATGAAACCAGTCTGGCTTATCAGTCGGATATGCTTAGAAAGCATCCGGAGCTGGGTGTGACCGCACCTTTTAATTATACCTTGATGTTTCTCTGCCCTATGGAGGATCCCGGATTAACTATTTTCCCGGTCCATCGGGTCTTAAACCGTGTTTCTGAATTGGATCCTTTGTTGTTGGAAAAAAAACTGGGCTCGTATTTTATTGTTGAAAAATTTCCCTTCCGCCCTGAAGACAAAAAACGGATTACCGGGGAATTCCTGTCCCGGCTCAACCAAAAAGCCAACCATTCCCATGCGTTTGGTCT
>JBEKPQ010000036.1:0-31777 GCA_049520575.1 Thermodesulfobacteriota bacterium
TTTCGATCGTGGACTCATAATTTTTCCTCCTACCGGACACTTCCTTCCGGTAACATTAATTATGAGTCAACGATCCTTTTAGTTTAACCCCCTTGGTAACATTTAATATGATTCAATTCGCTTGAACCTCCCCCAGTTTAACGGACACTATAAAAAGGGTATAATGGAGAAGAAAGGAGTGTCCGATGAACAAGAGGAAGTTCTTTACTCGAGAGTTTAAAATGGGAGCACCGTGATTGCTTGAAGAAAGCAGAAAGCCGGCAGCCAAATTGGCCCGGGAGTTGGCGCAGGTCAGGCAGGAGAAAGAAATTTAAAAAAAGCCGCAACATCATTTGCCCAGGAGTTAAAGTGAAGTATCGATTTGAACTGGTATAGTACCAACGGACACCTCGAAAAGTGTGGCAAAATGAACCAGCTTATGGAGGTGACTCCCGACCGAACCGAAGAAAAGGAATTTCAGACTTCAATTGACAAATCAAGTCAATATTTGATAAGGTAAATAAAATGTAATCTTAAAGGTCAATACTTTTTAACCTAACAAATTGCTCTTTTTGGAAAATCAAATGGAAAATCAATCAAATTCGGAAACCCCAACCTCCCAGGATCCCAAAAACTCGTCTCATTTAAAACAACGCTTTACACTCTCGTCTTTAGAAATTATTTTCGGCAGTCTGATCGTTTTGGGTTTGGTTTATATCGGATATATTATTTTCTTCCAGGATAGTTCAGGAACAGCCTCAAAAATGGAAAAGAAAATAACATCTTTAGAAAACAATATCAGGGAACAGAATGAAAAAATCGATCAAAGATTAAAAGCTATTCAAGACGGTCAGACCCAATGGGAATCCCGGATAAAGGCCTTAGAGACCGCCAACCAGAATTTGGCGGCTAAGCCCGGGAAAATCGAACCTCAAAAGGTAGAGGAGAAAAAGCCGCCCACGGCAGCACCTGAGAAAAGAAAAATTCAATATAAGGTCAAAAAGGGGGAAACATTGCGTAGTATCGCCATCAAATACAAGGTTTCCCCAAATGATCTGCTCCAGTGGAATAAACGGATTAATAATAAAACGGTCCGAGCAGGAGACACTTTGACCATTATCACCCACTAAAAAATTACCCCAATAAAATACTTGGATCTGTCCTAAGGTTCTGGGCGGACTGTCCTTATTCAACAAGAAAAATCGGAAGAATCTTCATTTTTTTCCGTAAACCTCTTGACATCACAAAAAAAGTTTTTATCGTAATAATTATTACTATTAAATTTTAAAAGAAAATAGGGTTCCAGGATTCAGGGGTTCAGCGGATGAAATTTAACGGTATGATGGAACTACCGCAAACCACTACCTTCTGCGCTTCGTTTCCTGCGGCAGGGTAATCGATCTCAATTATAATCCGTTAAAGGAGATCGAAAAAGCCTTATTCAAACCGGGGGATTATGAAATCCTCAGTTATTAATTGGAACTTATTGGAGTATGCTTGTCCTGTAAATCGGGAAAACAGAAAATCAACTACAAATCATTCAGAAATTGCAAAAAGGAGAAGGCATCGTGAAACTGAAAGGATCCAAGACCGAAAAAAATATTCTCACCGCCTTTGCCGGCGAATCCCAGGCGCGAAATCGATACACCTACTTTGCCAGTCAGGCCAAGAAAGAAGGATTGATTCAGATATCCTTTATCTTCGAAGAGACGGCCAATCAAGAGAAAGAACACGCCAAAAGACTTTTCAAATTGCTTCCGGGTGGAATGACGGAAATCCAGGCGGCCTTTCCATCCGGGGTAATCGGGACGACTAAAGAAAATTTGAAGGAAGCTGCCGGCGGAGAAAACTATGAATGGGCCGAGATGTACCCCGGATTCGCCAAAATAGCCCGAAAAGAAGGTTTCGGTCCCATTGCCAAAATTTTCGAGTCCATTGCCGTGGCCGAGAAACAGCACGAAAAAAGGTACCTGCGCCTTCTGGCCAATCTGAAGTCCGGAAAGGTTTTTCAAAAGGACAAACCGGTTGTCTGGCGCTGTTTGAATTGCGGCTATCTTCATAAAGGGACCAAGGCCCCGAAAGAATGTCCGGCCTGCGCCCATCCCTGGGACTATTTTGAACTATTGGCAGAAAATTGGTAAAGAAAATGTCGGGCACTAGCCGAGAAGCAAGAGGCGATGGGCATGAGATAGTAAAAACGAGAAAAGAGACGTTGGTTTAAGATGCTAAGTAATAAGGTATAAGGAAGGACTATTTTAACCCTTAGGTTTTAATTTTTGAATCTTTGAACCCTCTAATTTATGAAAGGAGAAGTTCCAATGGCAGAAAAATTACAGGTTTACAAATGTGAAGTTTGCGGAAACATAGTAGAGGTTCTTCATGATGGCAAAGGAGAACTGGTTTGCTGCGGCCAACCCATGAAATTATTCGTTGCGAATACGGTGGACGCTTCCAAGGAAAAGCATGTACCGGTCATAGAAAAAACCGCCACCGGCTTCAAGGTCAAAGTGGGGAGCGTGGCCCATCCCATGGAAGAGAAACATTATATTGAATGGATAGAAGTGATTGCCGACGGGAAGGCCTATCGCCAGTTCCTTAAACCGGGAGAGGTCCCGGAGGCCCAATTTGATATTCAGGCCGCCCAGATTACGGCCCGGGAATATTGCAACGTCCATGGATTGTGGAAGGCCTGAAAAAATGGTCGATCAAAACCAGTATTCGATGGACATGCTGTCCGCAGCCTTGGACATGGAAGAAAAAGGGAAAGCGTTCTATGAAAAGGCCGTGACGACCTGCCGGAATCCTCAGTGTATGGAAATCTTTTCCGCTCTGATGAAGGATGAAGTCATTCACACCGGGCGGATAAAACAAATCCATAATACCCTGACCTCCAAAAAATGCTGGACCAGAGATTGGGAATCTATCAAGGCTCCTTCTAATGATCTGGAAATGCTTTTCCAAAATCTGGCGGCCAAGGAAAAAAAACAAATAAAGGCCGAGACCACGGATTTGGCGGCCGTTGATATCGGATTGGATCTTGAATCGGCCAGTATAAAATTCTACCAGGAACACCGGGCCAAAGCCACCGATCCAATTGAGGCGGCCTTTCTGGACCAGATGATCCTGGAAGAAAAGGGACACTGGAAGGCCTTGAAGGATACCCGTTATTATCTGACCGATCCCCAGGGGTGGTTTATGGAAAAAGAACGAGCCGGATTAGATGGGGCATAATGGCTTTCAACTCCATCAATATGGTTATCGGCGGTGAAGCGGGGCAAGGGCTGGTCACCATTGGTCAGTTGTTGGCCAAGTCCCTGACTCGAAACGGTTACTTTATCGGGGTCACTCAGAGCTACCAATCACGGGTTCGAGGAGGGCACAACACCTTTTCCATCCGAACCGGCACCGAGGAAATTCTGGCCCCCCAGGAAACCATTGATTTGCTGATCGCCCTGGATGAACAGACTATAACCCTTCACAGAACCGAGCTTTCCCCGGCAGGCCTGATGGTGGTTGACAGCGATTGGGAGGTCAAAGGACCGGCCTGTTTACAAGTCCCATTCAAAAAATTGGCCGTCGATAAATTTTCGAATATAGTGGCCTTGGGTGTGGTTGGTGCCTTGCTGGGGCTTCCGGAGGAAGGCTTCGGTTCAGCCATAGAGGATTTTTTTGGTCACAAGGACCATTCTTCAATCCAAGAAAACCAAAAGGCTCTCAAAATCGCCTATCAATGGACCCAGGGCCAGGCATTATCCTTTCAAAAACTACCGCCCGTTTCCAATCCGGCAAGGCATTTGATGATAAACGGAAACGAGGCCATTGCTTTAGGGGCCTTATCGGCCGGGTTAAAATTTTTTTCGTTCTACCCTATGTCCCCGTCTACATCCATTGGTCTTGCTCTGGCTGCCCAGGCCGAGGCCATGGGACTGATCGTCGAACAGGCCGAAGATGAAATTGCGGTTGTCAATATGGCTATTGGGGCCTCCTTTGCCGGAGCCCCCAGTATGGTAGCCACCTCCGGTGGGGGCTTTGCCCTGATGGTGGAAGGAGTCAGTTTGACCGGAATGACCGAGACCCCGCTGGTCATCGTTGTGGCCCAACGCCCCGCACCGGCCACCGGACTGCCTACGAGAACCGAACAGGCGGATCTGGAATTCATTTTACACGCCGGACACGGTGAATTTCCTAGGGCTGTCTTTGCTCCCGGCAACCTTGAAGAATGCTTCCACCTGATCCGAAAAGCCTTTGAACAGGCCCAGTCTTTTCAAACCCCGATCTTTCTTTTAACCGATCAATTTTTAGCCGACGCCTATCGGGCGGTGGAGCCTTTTGATTTAAAGGCCCTTTCCTGGATTCATCCGGGTTCCGATGGGTCTCCTCTTTCCCGCCCTTATTTTCGATATGCCTTGACCGAAGACGGGATCTCGCCGCGTTTGATTCCAGGAATGACGGAGAACCTGGTAATAGCCGACAGTGATGAACATACGGAAGACGGCCATCTGACCGAAGATTTGTCGGTAAGGAAACAGATGGTGGAAAAGCGGCTCAAAAAGATGGAGGCCCTGACCCTTAAGGTAGTGCCGCCTCAGTTTATGGGCGATCAAAAGCCGGACCTGTTACTGGTGACCTGGGGATCCACCAGAGGATCTGCCCTGGAAGCCGCCGCCAAACTGAGATTACAGGGAAAAAGGGTAGGAACCCTTTGTTTTTCCCAAGTGTGGCCAATGGTGCCGGATCAATTTATCCCATTTTTTAAAGAAGCTAAAGAGGTAATGGCGGTGGAGGGGAATGCACTGGGACAATTTTCCCGCCTGATCCGCAGAGAAACCGGTTTTCAAATTACCAAACAGGTGCTGCGCTATGATGGGCTTCCTATTACACCGGAATACATTTTAAACCATCTAGGAGGCTGATGAAACCGGGAACCACCCTGAAGGGGTGGGTGTGACCCGAGAAGTGGGGCGAACAAAAACGTCCATCGAGGCTTCAACTCCAAAGCTCATCAGTTTTGTAAAAGTTCAGATAAGCGGAATTGATTTATGGTCACTTTAGAAAATTACGGAACTTTTGAAACCGCCTGGCGCCCAGGATGCGGAAACTTTTCCATACTCCAGGCCGTCAAACAGGCCTTGGTTGGCCTGGGGTTAAAACCCCGGGAAGTCCTTTTCGTTTCCGGTATCGGCCAAGCCGCCAAGGCACCCCATTACCTCAATGCCAATGTCTTCAATGGCCTTCATGGCCGATCCCTGCCCGTAGCCACCGGTGCGAAATTGGCCAACCGGGATTTAACGGTTATTGTTGAAAGCGGTGACGGGTGCAATTATGGGGAAGGGGGCAACCATTTTCTGGCTGCCATCCGTCGGAATATCAATCTGACCTTGCTGGTTCATAATAATCAGGTCTATGGCCTGACCAAGGGACAGGCCAGCCCGACCACAGATGAAGGTACGATTACCAAAGTACAACCCCAGGGTGTACCTTCGGTCCCCTTTAATCCAATAGCCATAGCCGTAGCCATGCAAGCCGGTTTTGTGGCCCGAGGTTTTTCAGGCCTGACCGATCATTTGACTGTCTTGATTCAGCAAGCCATAACCCATAAAGGCTTTTCTTTGGTGGATATCCTGCAACCGTGTGTCTCTTTTAATAAGGTGAATACCTTCGCCTGGTACAAGAAGCGCTGTTATGAATTACCGAAAGACTATAACCCTGCCGACTGGGAAAAGGCCATGAAAACTGCCATCGAATGGGGGGAAAGGATTCCCGTGGGTGTCATTTATCAAAACCAAAGACCGACCTTTGAAGATCACCTCCCCTGGTTGAAAAACGAACCCTTGACCAGTCGCGGGGTAGATACAGAGAAATTAAGAAAGATCATGGAAGGTTATGCTTGAGGAAGTGACTGGATAAAGAAGCTGAAGGTGGAGAACCATGAAGAAATATGACTGTGATGTTTGCGAGTATGTTTATGATCCGGCTGTGGGGGATCCGGACAATGGCATCGCTCCCGGTACGGCCTTTGAGGATCTTCCGGATGACTGGTTGTGTCCATTGTGCGGTGTAGGCAAGGATCAGTTTACCCCCGAGGAATAGGTTTGGACTTTTTCCCTTGATTTAAAACAGTATGTTTGAAGGAGATGATACCAATGACCGAGAACGAATGGAAATGCAGTAACTGCGGATATTCCCTGAAAACAGAGTCGCCCCCGGACCAATGTCCATCCTGCAATCAAAAATGTGAATTCGTCAATGTGACCTGTTACATTCCTGAGTGTGAGTCCAAAGGAATTGACCAAAGATTAAAATAAAATCTCGTCTGGTATAAGAAGAGGCTTCCCTGATGATAGTCCTGGGCATTTACGGCAGTCCGCGAAAAAATGGAAACAGCGACCTTCTTCTGGACCAGGTGCTGGAAGGGGCCAAGTCGGCCGGGGCGGAAATCAGGAAGGTTTACGTTCGGGACCTGAAAATATCCGGCTGCCGCGAATGCGGCGGCTGTGATAAAACCGGGGAATGCGTGGTTCAGGATGAGATGATAAATATCTACCCGTTTCTTTGGGACTCCCAAATTATATTTTTATCTTCTCCGATATTTTTTTACGGGCTGCCTGGCCAGGCCAAGATGCTGGTCGATCGCTCCCAGGCCATGTGGTCTAAAAGGAGGCTGGAAAAATCCCCTGAACAGAGAAGAAGCTATGACCATGGGCGAGGATACCTGATTGCCGTGGGAGCAACCAAAGGTAAGAACCTGTTTGAAGGGGCTCAACTCACCGCCAGATATTTTTTCGATGCCCTGGACAAAAGTTATGAAGGTGGTCTTTTATATCGGGCCATAGAAGGGAAAGGGACCATTACCAATCATCCTACTGCCCTGAAAGAAGCCTTCGATTTAGGTGTTACGGCGGTTCGGAGTTTAGACGTCTAAACATTGCGGTGTAAAAAGTAGTTTACAACCAAGCATTCTTGGAATAGATTGGGCTGGCTTTAATAACTATTCCCCCATTAATGACTTGGAGATGACTTGATAAAAGAAATGGCTCACACCCAATCCAATCCATTGGATGATTTGTGTATCAACACCATTCGCATGCTCGCTGTAGATGCGGTGCAAAAGGCCAACTCGGGACATCCAGGCATGCCCATGGGTGCGGCCCCTATGGCTTATGTCCTTTGGACCCGGTTTTTGAAACACAACCCCAAAAATCCTCATTGGCCTGATCGGGACCGGTTTGTTCTGTCCGCAGGTCACGGTTCCATGCTGCTTTACAGTTTGCTTCATCTCACCGGTTATGCCCTCACCCTGGACGACCTGAAGGCCTTCAGACAGTGGGGAAGTAAAACCCCGGGCCATCCGGAATATGGCCATACCCCCGGAGTGGAAACCACCACCGGACCTCTGGGTCAGGGGTTTGCCAATGGGGTGGGCCTGGCCATGGCCGAACGGTTTTTGGCCTCCCGGTTTAATCGCCCGAATTTTCCCATCGTGGATCATTTTACCTATGCCATCGTCAGTGACGGGGACCTGATGGAAGGGGTTTCTCACGAGGCCGCTTCCCTGGCCGGTCATCTGAAACTGGGCAAGCTGATTTACTTATATGATGACAATCATATCTCCATCGAGGGCAGTACGGAAATTACCTTTACTGAAAACCGGCTAGGCCGGTTCAAGGCCTATGGCTGGCAGGTTCAACAGGTTGAGGATGGAAATGATCTTAAGGCCATTAAGAGAGCGATCCGCAAGGCTCAGGCCGAGACCGAACGTCCCTCCTTGATCGCTGTTAGCACCTGCATAGGCTGTGGAAGCCCCAATAAAGAAAACAAGGCCAGTGCACATGGTGAACCATTGGGAACGGAAGAAGTCAGACTGACCAAGGAAAATCTGGGCTGGCCGTTGGAGCCTGCCTTCTATGTACCCCCAAAGGCCCTGGATTTGTTTCAGAAGGCCGTTATGGCTGGGGGAAAAAGAGAAAAGCAATGGGAGGCCTTATTGTCATCTTACCAAAAAGCCTATCCTGAGTTGGCTGAAGAATATAAACGGATTATAGCCGGAGATCTGCCAGAGGGATGGGACCAGGGAATCCCCGTCTTTCCAGTCGATCTCAAAGGGACGGCCACTCGGGTGGCCTCGGGAACGGTGCTCAATGCCCTGGCCGCCAAGGTGCCGAATCTGATCGGCGGCTCTGCGGATCTGGCCCCTTCCAATAAAACCGAAATCAAAGGCTCCAAAGATTTTCAAGCCGGGACCTACGATCAACGCAATATTCGATTCGGTGTCCGTGAACACGGCATGGGTTCCATCATGAACGGCATGGCCTTGCACGGTGGGATCATCCCTTACGGTGGAACATTCCTGATCTTCTCCGATTACATGCGACCTCCGATTCGACTGGCGGCCATGATGGGCTTAAAGGTAATTTATGTCTTTACTCACGACAGCATCGGCCTGGGGGAAGACGGCCCGACCCACCAACCCATTGAGCAGTTGGCCGCCCTACGGGCCATACCCAATTTGACGGTCATCCGGCCGGCCGATGCCAATGAAACGGCAGAGGCCTGGCGCCTGGCCTTAAAAATCAAAGGCAGTCCTGTGGCCCTTGTCTTGACCAGACAAAATCTGCCCACCCTAGATCGTAACCAAATGGCCCTGGCCGACCATCTGTCCTACGGGGCTTACATATTGAAAAAAAGCGAAGATCCAAAGCAGGAGCTCATTTTAATAGCCACGGGCTCAGAGGTTTCAATCGCCCTTGAGGCCATGGAACAATTAAAAGCCAAGGGAATCCATTCGCGGGTGGTCAGTATGCCCAGTTGGGAATTGTTTGAGCGGCAACCCAAGGAATACCGCGATCAGGTATTGCCTACGGAAATCAAGGCCCGGCTGGCCATAGAAGCCGGAAGCCCTTTAGGGTGGCATCAATATGTAGGAGACCAGGGAGCAGTTATCGGTCTGGATCACTTCGGGGCCTCTGCCCCCGACAAGGTCTTATTTGAAAAATTCGGACTTACGGCCGACCAGGTGGTGGAAAAGGCCTTGGAACTTTTAAAAAAAGATAAGATTAAGATTGAATAAGGAAATAACTTTAATTAAAAAAAGCGGGATTTAACGTCTGGGCCGGATTAAATTCCTGATGGGTCCATTTCGGGGCCTGTTTTAATTCCAGGGCCATTTGGGCCAGGACCGGCGCGGTATGCCACTGAGGCACCACCGTGGTTCTGAATTCTCCGGCTACCCAGCCGGAAAAAATGAAATCCATAGATTTTTTAATCTCCGGAATTGAAATCCGAACACCGGCACACCGTCCGTAGGATTCCTGATCTAACGGGCCTTTGATATCCATGGCCAGATAATCAAGCAATTTTTGGGAAATCAACAATTCCAGCATTTCCGGACGGGTCCCATTGGTATCTAATTTAACGCCCAATCCCAAATGATGAATCCGATCCAGCAGTTCCGGCAAATCGGCATGGAGGGTCGGTTCGCCTCCGGTGATACAGACCCCGTCCAACCAGCTTCGTAGGGCCGTTAGCCTTTGTTGGACATATTCCCAAGGATAGGAGGATAACCGTTCCGGGTGAAGAACCAGCTCCTGGTTATGACAGAAAGGACAGCGTAGATTGCAAGAAGGCAGGAAAAGGACAGCACAAATTTTCCCTGGCCAGTCAAGAAAAGAGGTCTCAATAAAACCTTTAATTTCCATATTGAAGGCTTAAATATTTTCTTATTGGAATGGCCCCAATAACGGCCGTGCTGTCATCCAGGATTAAGATGGGCAGTTCTTTTTGAGCCGTTTCGATCAACTCGTGCCAGGCCAGATGGGCTAAGGCCTCGGGATTATCATTCCCCAGGACCTCCTCCTGAATTCCAAGGGAAGGAAGATTAAAATGGTCTTTGATGTAATGACATTTCTGGCAATCCGCTTTGGTAAACAAAGTCATGGCTAACCTCCCCCAAATGTAAAATTTTTTCCATTTTATTGGTTAAATGCATCAGTATGCATCCATCGCACATGGGTTACCTGGGATAAGGACTCCTGGATTTCAGAATTTCAAATCTCGTTGGTTGATTCTTCCTTGATCGAAGCGTCTGCTCCTGGTCCTGGGAAATATGGACTGTTTCGATAGCGGTCTCTAAGTTCCCCGATTTTTCCTTTATTCCAACTGGAAACTTTGGTGAAATATCCGGTGATACGGGTGATCCCATCGACATCAGCGGACTTACAATAAGGGCATTTCTCCAACAAACCACGTGAAGTCTGACCACAGGCCCGGCAGGTGGTAAATTCCGGGGAAAAGGCGATCTGATCGTTTTTGGTCAGCTTGAAGGTCTTAATAATAAAATTAGCCAGAGATTCCTTGTGGGGCTTGGATTCCCCGATCCAGATGTGGGTCAAGGATCCGGCTTCAATCAAAGGATGGAACAGACCTTCCTGACGAACCCGATCCGCCGGGTTCATATGAACCGAAACATTAAAAAGGGTTGAATTGGTATAATAGACTTCTTCTTGGGCCTTATTTCCCTTAACCACCTTTTCAGCCTGCTCCGGATATTTTTGAAGATCCAGTTTGGCGAAACGATAAGCCGTGCTTTCAGCCGGTGTCTGTTCCAGGACAAACCGCATGCCGTATTTTTGACCGAACCGGTCGGCTAAAAGTTTCATGTAGGCAATAACCTTGAGTCCGAATTTTGTTGCTTTTTGAGATTGATGGAGTTCTTCTCCTGTATGATACTGAACCAGCTCATTTAATCCCACCATGCCGATCAAATAAGTGGCCCGCTCCAGGCGCAAATAGGGCGAACCATCCCGGTCCATGGTCAATAAAGACAAGGGCCCCTTTTCTCCGAGAGAGAGAAGTTTGAGGATAAAGGCACTTTTCTGCAAATGGGCTTCCACGGCCAGCTCCACACTCTCCGCTAATTTGGAAAAAAGGGCGCTATCATTTCCCTCGGCCTGGTAAGCCAGACGAGGGAAATTGATAGTCACATTTTGCAGGGCACAATAACGCATTTTCCAGGGCTCATGGGCGTCGAGTAAATCCTGGGCCTCGAGTTTAAAGCTTAAGCGGCAACATTCGGAAATCTTGGCAGTCTGCCCCCGATCAAAAACAAAATAGGTGTTCCCTTTCAGGCTGGCTACTTCGCAGATATGATCTAAAAATTCTTGGTGGCCGGGGGTCTTAAAAAATTTCTCAGTTATGTGAACCAAGGGTTTGGGGAAAAAGAAGGGTCGTCCGGCCCCATCCCCCTCTTTATAGACTTCAAACAAAAGCCAGACAAATTTTTGGGCCAGGGGCAAATAATCCAGATAAGTTTTACCCGTATATTCCCCGCCAGGGCCGATGGCCTGCACCCCTTCAAAATGACGGGGGACTTCCCAATAAAGATTGATGTCCGTAAAAATGGCTTGCCCACCCCTGGCCACGGCCTGTTGAGAGAACTCAAATATCATCATCTGGGCCAGTTGTTTGATCTCCCGGTCCGACAAGCCTTCCAGATAAGGAGCGAAAAAGAGATTGACCGCATCCCAGCCGATAGCCCCGGCAAAATGGCTTTGAAGGGCCGCTGCAAACTTGACCATATGGGCCAGCAAGACCTCAGGGTGCTTGGCCGGTTTGGCCATAGACAGGGAATTGGGCATGTTTAAACCAAATTTTTTAATGTACTCCAGGGATTGTCCGGAACAGTACGGCCGGTCAATAAAACCCAGATCATGGAGATGGATGTCCCCTCTCATGTGTGCATCACCAACCTGTGGAGAAAAAACACTAAGTAAGGCGTATTCCTTTTTGATTCCTTCGGCCAGGGTCAGGTTGGTGGCCTCCGGCCCGTGGGGTACGTTGGCATTTTCCTTGTTGGGATGGACGATCATCTGGTCCACATCATAAAGAGGCACCCCCAGACGGGTATGCATTATCCTGGCCTTCTCCAAACCGCGTTCAATCAGTTTAGAATCTACCAGTTCCCGGATTAACGGCGCAGTGACCATGGAGATCTTGGTGGAAAAGATGAACTCCTCCACTTCTTTGCTGATGGCCTCGGCGGTATCGGGATCTACAAAGGTTTCACGAACCAGGGCATCAATGATCCTTTGGCGGTTCCAGGTGACCAAGTCTTCATTAGAAGTTCGAACAAAAAGGGCTAGATCTGTGGTTTCTTGGACATCAACTGCGCTCTGGTTCTGATGAAACTCAACAATACTCCCCATGGTCTTTGCCCCTCTCTTTATGATCCTTTATCTGGTATGTTGGAAAGGGTAAAATACAATATATAGTATGTCAAGCAAAAAAATAAAAGGCCAGGAGTTCTAACTCCTAACTCCTTTTAATCAGAAGGATTTTGGTTGATTTTTTTCAGACGGGTTTTAAAGGATAGGCGATAGTCTTCTTATTCTCTGATCAAATGCCATAAAATACATATTGTTTTCAATTGGATACACAGATATCCTCCTTGCCGGGCCGGTGTTTATCCATTGGAGATGCCAAAGGGATATCAACCTTCAGGCCGAAAAAGGACGTCTCATCAGTCGGATACCTCTCATTCCGGGTGGTATCGCCGGGATCGAGATTGATGGACTTCAGGATGGCTTATCCAAATCCTGGCGCTGAATCTTGCCCCTGGCCAAAGACAAAAATATGCCGATAAAACAAAGTGATCCATTGATGACTAAAGCGATTTTCAGACTTCTTAGGAAAAGAGGATAAAGAAAAGGTGTGATGCTGACTTTCCCGATGACCATGGAAAAAATCATCATGGCCATGCCCATGCTGAACATTTGACCGATCAGTCGCATGGTCCCCATGGTTCCGGAGGCCACCCCGTAATCGTGCTTTTCCACTGAACTCATGACTGCATTCGTGTTGGGCGAAGAAAAAAGGGCAAAACCGAAACCAAGGGAAAGGAGGGTGAAAATAATATAAGGCAAGCCGGTCTTATTTCCAATGAACGAAAGCAGGAAGATAGCTGCACAGGTACAGGCCATGCCGAGGGAAGCGATCACCTTTGGCTCGATCCGGTCTGAAAGCCGCCCGGCCAGGGGGGAAAAGGCGGTCATCATTAGGGGTTGGGATATTAAAATTATCCCGGCGCTTTGAGCGTTGAGCCCCTTGATATATTGCAGATAGAGGCTCATTAAAAAAGTGACGGCAAAGGTTGAGCTGTAGTGGATGAAGGCCGCCAGGTTGGAGAAGGTAAACACCGGGTTGTGTCTGAAAATCTGAACATTCAAGATAGGGCTGCTGTTGCGGGCTTCTAGAAAGAAAAAGCCAATGACACCTATTGCGCCAACTCCGATCAATCCGATCCCTGATCCCGCGGGCAGGAGAGATAAACCATACATGACCAGAAGAAGCGTCAAGGCGTAGACGATGGATCCTGGTAAATCAACACGCTCGCCTCTGGCTTCAGCCCATTCTCCTTTGAGCTGCCACAAAACAAGAACGATGACCATCAGCCCAAAGGGAACGTTAAAATAAAAAACGCTTCGCCAGCCTAAATGCTGGGTTAAAAACCCGCCCAGGAAAGGTCCGAGAGAAAGGCCGGAGTAGACCGAGGCAGTGGTTATTCCGATGGCCCTTCCCCGTTCCTCAGTGGGAAATACAGAGGTCAGAATGGCCATGGAGGTTCCGAAGGTCATGGCACTGCCGATCCCCTGGATCACACAGCAGGCAATCAGCATCAGGCCGGATAGGGAGAGGGCGCAGAACAGAGAACCGATGGTGTAAATGACGGTACCTGCCAAAAAGATCTTCTTTCTGCCGTAAATATCTGCAATCCGGCCGAAGGGCAGAAGAAACATGGCCGAGGCCAGGAGATAGGAGGTGGGCACCCAACCTA
The DNA here is from genome assembly GCA_049520575.1 of Thermodesulfobacteriota bacterium. Classification (GTDB taxonomy): domain Bacteria; phylum Desulfobacterota; class RBG-13-43-22; order RBG-13-43-22; family RBG-13-43-22; genus RBG-13-43-22. Next base: position 13,808 of record JBEKPQ010000036.1, read on the forward strand.
AGGTAACCGCATCTATTTTAAATTCTTTTCCGATAGTCGGAAGGGCAATATTGACCGAGGAGCCGATAAAAGGAACGATAAAGGCACTCAGACAAGCGATAGTTAAGACGGTTCGTTTGACCGCACTATCCTTCATTGATGGAGTCTCTTTTTGGACGAAAAAAGGGATCAAAGATTCGAGGGTGTTGTTGGTTCAATTTTATAGTTCGGAGTTTGGAGCTTGGAATAAAAACCTGATACTCCGAACTCAGAATTCCGAACTAAACCGGCCTGTAGCTTCCTTTAAATCCTTTAAGATCGACTCAGGTAGGTTAACCAGGATCGGTAAAGGTCATCTTCCCCTTTGACCGCCTTGAAAAAAGTATCTTGTATTTTCTTGGTAACAGGTCCTCGACGGCCCTTACCGATCCGACGGTTATCCACTTCCCGAATAGGGGTGATCTCGGCTGCAGTGCCGGAAAAGAACGCCTCGTCAGCCTGATATAATTCATCCCGGGTGAATCGTTCTTCAATCACCTTCACACCCTGATCCCGGGCGATGGTCAGAACTGAATCGCGGGTAATCCCGGGCAGGACCGAGGTCAGTGGTGGGGTTTGGATATGCCCCTTTTTGATCAGAAAAATATTTTCTCCGCTGGCTTCGGAAACATATCCCTCGGTATCCAGCATGATTGCTTCGTCATACCCGTCCCGAGTCACCTCTCTTTTGGCCAGGATGGAATTGACATAATTCCCGCAGGTTTTGGTTTTAGTCATCATGACATTGACATGGTGTCGGGTATAGGAAGACACTTTGACCCGGATCCCTTTTTTAAGCCCATCGTCTCCCAGGTAGGCCCCCCATTTCCAGGCGATGATCGATAACCTTATCGGGTTATCCTTGGGATGAACACCCATAACCCCGGCCCCTATAAAAACCAAGGGCCGGATATACCCATCCTTCATCCCGTTAACCCTCAAAATCCGACAACAAGCCTCCTCAACTTCTTTTTGAGTAAAAGGGATGGTGATTTCCATGGCATGGGCCGAGTTGAAAAGCCTTTCCACATGTTCCGGAAGCCTGAAAATAGCCGATCGTCCGTCTGTACACTGATAACAGCGAATGCCTTCAAAGACCCCCAGACCGTAATGAAGAGTGTGGGTCAAGATATGGACTTGGGCCTTTTCCCAAGGGATAAATTTCCCGTCAAACCATATTTTTTTTTCTTTTTCCATAAGCCTCTTTACTCTCCCGATTTAATATTTATTTCCAACCTTCTCTCTCGGCCATTGGAGATTTTCGAGATAGCGGGCAGGATGTTTAAAGGATTTGGATACACACCATGTTGAGGGTGTGAGGACTACGGTTCAAGGTTTTTCTTTGCCCACATTCACCTACCTTGAACTTTATACCTATTGCCTATTTTTTTAACCGTCCAACGGCAATGAGTTCTTTCCGTAACCGTTCCCGATTGGCCGGGCGCAGGGGAACCAGAGGGAGTCGCAGCGGTCCTGCCGGAAGCCCCATCATCTGCAAGGCTTCTTTCACCGGAACAGGATTGGTTTCAATAAATAACGTATTGACCAGAGGGAGGGTTTTATAGTGAATCTCCCTGGCCTCGATCCACTTGCCTTCTTTCATCAGCTTGCACATCAAAGTATATTCCCGACCGATGACATTACCTACGGCACAGATAACCCCGTCCCCTCCCAGGGCCATTAAGGGATAGGTCAAAGAATCCTCCCCGGAAAGGACAAAAAAAGTTTTCCCCTTCCTTTTGATCCCGGCGATAACTTCCATGGTCTGGGCTATGTCTCCGCAAGCATCTTTAAGCCCGACAATATTATCTATTTCCGAAAGTTTGATCAGGGTTTGAGGATCAATGTTCCGCCCCGTTCGCCCTGGGATGTTATAGATAAGGATAGGCAGCCTGGTTTTTTTGGCAATGGCTTCAAAATGGGCCAGCATTCCATCCATCGTCGGCTTATTGTAATAAGGTCCCACCTGCAAGGTAGCATCGGCCCCGACCTCTTCGGCATGTTGGGTCATCATAATGGCTTCCTGTGTACTGTTGGAGCCGGTCCCAGCAATCACCGGAACCCTGCCCCGGGCTTCTTTGACGGTAATTTCAATGACCTTATTATGCTCATCGTGGTTAAGGGTCGGAGATTCGCCGGTGGTTCCACAAGGGACCAATCCATTGACCTTTTCTTCTTCAATCAGGTAATTGATCAGGCGGCGAAGGCCGTCTTCATCTAAAGAGAAATCGTCTTTAAACGGGGTGACCAACGGAATATGGCACCCGGAAAAATCTTTTATCGCCATTAGAAACCTCCTAAATGGATATTGGAATCAAGGATCACAGTAAAAATATGGAATACCTTGGGATAGTCGTAAGACACATGGTGGGGTCACCAGCCACGGCCCTTTTTCACCTTGATTAAAACATAGACGAAAGACCAAACCTTGTCAATATCTTAAGTTATATTAAATAGTATTGCAAAAAAAAAATGAATAATTTAAACTTAATAAAAATTAGTTCAAGACAAGGAGGTCTAAATGAGGAGTCGTTTCCGGATTATCTTTATGGGCGTCTTCCCTTTGTTTTTTTGGGGGTGTGTAACTACCAAGACCCTGGACTTGCAATATTCGCCGAGCCAAACTCCCCCGTCCGTACCAGGCCAAGTCAAGATAGCGGTCATACCCTTTGAGAACGCCACTTGGAACGGCCAGGAAAATCCTTACTGGATAGGACAGGCCACCCTTTACGGAACGAGGTTATTCAGCCCCACCAGTCTGTCCTATATCGTCACCCAGGGAGTGAAAAAAGAGATGGCGTCATACGGCTATCAACTCAGTTCCGACGAGATCTATACCATTCAAATCAACAGGCATGACATCCAAACCCTGCTTAAGAGAGTTCCCCATATTCAAATGGATTTCCTTGTCGGAGGGGCTATTTCTCACTTTTTCGTTCAGCAAGTGGGACGGTTCATTGCCGAGGTGGAAATAGAAGCTTACCTGGTACGGCCTCCTTCCGGAGATATTATCTGGACCAAAAAAATCGGCCATCGGGAGGTGCGGATACCTTTTGCACCAGACAATTTCTATTCCCAAAGCCAGGAAATTTTGAATAATCTCCTGGATAAGACCCTAAAGGACCTGTTTTGGAATTCAGATTTTAGACTGCAAACCCTTGGTGAAAAAAAATAGAAATTGGCTCAACCCCAGTTAGTTTTGAGAAATGAGTTAGGAGTTCGAAGGAAAATACTATTTCCCCAACTTCCTAAATTTTAAACTCCGAACTCAAATAAGGGTTTACGAATCTCTTGAACTTTCGAACTTTATTTTATTATTAATGGCCACTCACGTAAAACAGATCATCCATCTGGACATGGATGCCTTTTATGCCTCAGTAGAAGTGCTGGACAATCCAGCTTTCAGGGGCAAACCGGTTATTGTCGGCGGCCCTAAACATAGGGGCGTGGTCTCGGCTGCTTCCTATGAGGCGCGAAATTTCGGAATTCATTCGGCCCTGCCCATGTCCGCTGCTATGCGCCTCTGTCCCCAGGGCGTTTTTTTACCGGTGCGCATGCCCCGTTACAAGGAGATCTCCGATCAGATCTTCGAGGTCTTTCTTCGATTCACCCCTCTGGTGGAGCCCCTGTCCATTGATGAGGCCTTTCTAGATGTAACCGCTTCTGTAAAACTTTTTGGGCCGGCGGAAGAGATCGCCAAACAGATTAAAGACCTGATTCGGGAAGATATCGGCCTGACGGTTTCAGCCGGCGTCGCCCCTTCGAAATTAGTGGCCAAGATTGCCTCTGATGTAAACAAACCGGACGGCTTGACCATTGTACCCGAAGGGAAAGTTCGAGAATTTATGGATCCCCTGCCCATTGAAAAACTCTGGGGGGTTGGAAAGGTGACTCAAAAGGACTTGGCCTTGTTGAATGTAAAAACCATCGGAGATTTGAGCCGCCTGCCCAAAGATCTATTGCGCCGGAGATTCGGCCAGCAAGGGCTTCAATTGTATTTTCTTTCCAAGGGGATCGACGACCGGGAGGTTCAACCGGAAAGAACAATTAAATCTTTGGGACGGGAAGAAACTTTTTTGGAAGACATTCGGGAAAAGGAAAAGGCCGAAAAAGAGATTTTGATTTTAAGTCAACGGGTAGCCAAGCGGTTAAGGAGGCACGGCAAAGCCGGCCGGACTATTATCCTTAAGGTGACTTATCATGATTTTACCCAGATCACCAGGACGCTGACCCTGCCTGAAGCCACGGATGATGGAAGAACCATTTACCGGGTTACCCTGGACCTCCTTGAAAAAACCGAGATCAAGAAGAGACCTGTCCGGCTCCTGGGGATTTATCTTTCCCATTTGACCAAACCCGGAGAAGGTCAGTTGTTATTATTTAATCAAACTGATGGTTCAAATAAGGGGGGACGACTCAACCGTGCCCTGGATACGATTCAGGATAAATATGGGGACCAGGCCATTCAACCAGGGAGTCTCATCGAGGAATAGTTATTTTTCATTTGTAATGCGCAGAATCCAGAAGTCCGAAGCTGGAATCCAGAAAAAAATCAAAAATCTTGTTGCCGGATCATCCTGATAATAAATCCTCGTGATCGCTTACTCAGTTGCTACGAAAAATGAAAATATCCCCCCTCCCTCACCCTCCCCCTCGAAGAGGGGAGGGAAGGGGTGGGGGTGAATATGGAACCTTTTCCTCAAAAAAACTCATTTCTTGGTTTCAAAAACATCAAAGGGGCCTGCCCTGGCGCACCCGTCGTACCCCATATTCCACCTGGATCTCGGAGATGATGCTTCAGCAGACCCAGGTTCAACAAGTCGAGCCCTATTACCGTCGATTCATAAACCGTTTCCCGTCCATAAAATCCCTGGCCAAGGCTTCAACCCAAGATATACTTAAGGCCTGGGAGGGAATGGGCTATTATCGCCGGGCCGGAAATCTCCATCAAACGGCCAAACTCATTGCCAGTCGATTCAAAGGAAAGATTCCCGCCGATTTTCAAGAACTCATCAAACTGCCCGGCATAGGCCGGTCGACGGCCGGAGCTATCCTCAGTCTGGCTTACGGCCAACCCTTTCCCGTCTTGGATGGAAATATCCGCAGGGTATTGATACGGTTTTTTTATATCACCAGGGATCTTCAAAAAACGGATACTATTAATCAGCTCTGGAATATTTCCCAATACATCATTCCTCGGAGAAATGCCGGCCTGTTCAATGAGGCCTTGATGGAATTGGGGGCCTTGATCTGCCGCCCGAAAAATCCGGATTGTACCCTATGCCCTCTTAAAAAAGGATGTCAGGGGTTTCGTTCAGGCCGACCGGCTTCGCTTCCTGTCAAAAGGCCCAGGAAACGGATTCCCCATTTTGATGTCACGGCGGCGGTAATACAAAACCAGAAAAAGATCCTTATAACGCAGCGACCGGAAAAGGGTTTATTGGGCGGTCTTTGGGAATTCCCCGGAGGGAAAAAAGAGCCTCAGGAATCCCTGGAGCAATGTTTAAAACGGGAAATCAAGGAAGAATTAAATATTGAAATCAAGGTGGGAGAACGTTTTATTCAGGTGCGTCATGCCTACACTCATTTTCGAATCACCCTGCATTGTTTTTTCTGCCGCAAGCTGAAGGGTCGAATCACCCCTATCGGCGTCAAGGATTATCACTGGGCATATCCGGATGAGCTCGACCGATTCCCTTTTCCCAGAGCCGATCAAAAGGTGATTGAATATTTAAAAAAACCAATTGAAACTTAACAGACGCTACTTCCCTTTTAGATTGCTTGAGTTGGATGGTACGGTCAGCAACCTTTTTCCTTCCGAACCCTGAACTCGGAATTGCGGAATCCATTAAAGCCTAAAAATCAGACAAGGAAGTTAAATCGTTTAAAGCCACCTTTTCCTTCTAAAATAAATCAGCATAAAGACGGCTACGGCCAGCATCAAGGTCAGGACCAGGGGATATCCCCAAATCCAAGAAAGTTCCGGCATGTATTTGAAATTCATCCCGTACAACCCGACAATGAAGGTCAAAGGGATAAAGATGGTGGCGATAATGGTCAGGACCTTCATGATTTCATTCATCCGGTTGCTGATGCTGGACAGATAGATATCCATTATTCCGGAAAGCATATCGCGAAAGGTTTCAATGTTGTCTATCACCTGAATGGTATGATCGTAGATATCCCTCAAATAGACAAAAGTGGATTCCTTGATCAGAGAAGACTCTCCTCGCTCCAGACTGCCGATCACTTCCCGCAGCGGCCAAACGGCCTTGCGTAAAAAAATCATTTCTCTTTTCAATTGGTGGGTGGCCTGCAAAGTGGCCGGAGTTGGTTGGATGACCACTTCTTCTTCCAGGAATTCTATCTTTTCCCCCAATTTTTCCAGGACTATAAAATAATGGTCGATAATGGCATCCAAAATGACATGGACCAGATAATCCGGCCCCATTTTTCGGAGGCGGCCTTTCCCGCTGCGCAGACGTTCTCGAATCGGCTCAAAAAGGGGGCTTTCTTTTTACTGAAAAGAAAGGACAAAATTTTTCCCGAGAATTATACTGATCTGTTCGCTTTCGACTTCGTCTCCCGGATTGCCGGCCAGGAAGAGCATCTTTAAAACGATATACAGATAGTCGCCATAATCTTCCATCTTCGGCCGCTGGTCGGTATTCAGGATATCCTCCAGGACCAGAGGACGTAATCCGAAACAGGTATTCAATTCTTCCAGAACCTCCACCTGGTGCAGGCCGGTGACATTGATCCAGGTTACTGTGGATTTGTCCTGAACCAGGGCACATTCTTTGGCCCCCGGTAAGTTCCTTTTCTTCCACTCGCTGTTTATCATAGTCAAACAGGGTGACCCGGGTCGTTTCGCTTATCCGCTCACCGATATGAACCGGGGTCCCGGGCGGAAAGCCGGTTTTTTGGGATCTTTTTTTAATGGGTCTGGGCATAGGGTTCTCCTGGTTGTCTTGTTAAACCCTCATCGTCGTTTGAGGAGGCGCCGAGAAACTTGAAAATTATTCTAAGGATTCAAGGGGCCAAGGGGTCAAGAATTCAATGGGTAGACATGGAAGTAAAAACCACGCGTTTCCCCGGAGGGGAACCTTTTCTATAGCTCGACAAAGTCGAGCGTCTGAACCCTCGAATCCTGGAATCCTCGGACCCTATTATCACTGAAATTTATACCAGTAAGGTGAATTAAAGAAAAGCTGCAAAACAGGAATAGGATCGATATCCTTGAAGCCTGGTGTTAGGCAGGCAGGAAGCGAACAGGTTTCCGAAATCTCTTGACACCCTATCGGGGCTTTTTTAGAATATCCACCTTATGACTGGTGCCGACATTTGTGAATGAAACAAATCAATTTTATTAGCAGTCTCATTGAAATATTTCCGATGTGGGGCTGCGTTTTTCTTCCGTCTGTGGCTTTCCGGCTGGTCTTTTCTTCGGACTTACCCACGGGGGATACTTTGCCCCTTCCGCATTCTCGCCCACGCCTTAGGCGGGGTCGAGCTGCGGCTTCCCCCGTTAATAAGTCCGGAAAAGACGGCGCCTTTCAGCCAATGACTCCAGGAAAAACAGCCCCACCTGACTGGGTAAAGTAATTACTATTATGAGACGGCTAATAATTGGATAAGAGGGTCGAGATTCGGCCCAGAAAAGGATGTCATGGATTTTTTCTTTGAACCTAAGGGGGTGGCGGTCATCGGTGCCACTCCCGATCGCTTCGGGGGAGGACGGCAAATATTAACCAACCTCATCCTCGGTTACGACGGCCCTATCTATCCGATCAATCCCAAATACGAAGAAATCTTAGAGAAGAAGTGTTATCCCTCTATCTTGGATGTGCCGGATCCCATTGACCTGGCCTTGATCTTTATCCCGGCCCAGGCCGTTCCGGCCGTGCTGGAGCAGTGCGTCTCCCGGGGTGTTAAAGGCGCTATCATTGAAAGTAGCGGCTTTACCGAGATAGGCCCCGAGGGGAAGGCCCTTCAGGACCAGTGCTTGGCTATCGCCCGTAAAGGGGGCTTGCGTCTCTGGGGACCCAATTGCATGGGGCTTTTTGATCCTCTTAGGAAATATATTTTTTCCTTTATTTTACCGGATTCCTGGCAGGAGGGGATTTTATATCCGGGGGGAGTTTCCCTGATCGTTCAGAGCGGACTTTTATCAGCAGGATTTATTACCACCCTCATGGGCAATAAAACCCTCGGTCTGGCCAGGGCCTGCTCCATCGGCAATAAATGCGATGTGGATGAGACCGAGTTGTTGGAATATTTTTTGAAGGATCCGGATACCAAGGTCATAGCCATGTACCTCGAATCCATTCCGCAGGGAAGAAAATTTTTTGAAATGGCCCGTGCTTCTCAAAAACCGATTGTGGTCCTCAAGGGGGGAAAGAGTCCTTCTGGTGCCAAGGCCTCGGTCAGTCATACCGGATCCCTGGCTGGCAACTATGAAGTGGCTCGCGGTGCCCTGGAACAGGCCGGGGTGTATCTGGCCGATGATTTTTTCGAATTGGCGGATATGGCCCGCTGCCTGGAAAAGGGTTTTCCTTTGCCCCGGTCTCTTAGCAGAAAACCGCAGATAGCTATCTTGACCTACAGCGGGGGGGCCGGGATCGTTAATTCGGATCACCTGGAGAAATACGGGTTGCCCCTGGCCGAGTTGTCAACCGAAACCAAGAGAAAAATAGAAGCCATATCCCCGCCCTGGATGCCAATAAAAAACCCGGTGGACTTTTATCCGGCCATGGAACAAGTCGGCCAGCGCAAGGCCTACCAGATGGCGATTACCGCCCTTAATGAAGATCCGCAGGTCGATGCCATTATCGTCCATATTTTTCCGGGAACCGGTGACCGGACCATGAATCTGACCAAGATGCTTTCTGAGATTCCGGAATCAGGTCCTCAAAAGCCAATCCTCTTCTGGGTCATTGGAACGGGAAAGGGCTATGAAAACGCCCGCTTGTTCCTGGAGGATGCGGGCTATCCGGTCTTTTTTGAAATACAACGCCTGACCAAAGTCCTGGCCGGCCTCTTTGAAAATTGTCCCCAGGAGACGGCCTCTGCCTTGCCGGTCCTTCCAAAAATTTATGATTTCTTGAAAGCAGAGGTTAAAAAGAGAGCCAGCAAAGGCCCCGGGGTTCTTGATGAACAGGAATCCAAAAAGTGGCTGAAGGCCGCGGGATTGAAGGTGGTGGAAGAAAAATCAGCCTGCCGACTTGATGAAGTCTTGGCTGCGGCCAAGGACCTGGGATATCCGTTGGTCCTCAAGGGCATTCAGGAAGGCAAGGTCCATAAGACCGAGGCCGGACTGGTCAAGTTGAATTTGAATACCCCGGATCAGGTTGCCCTGGCCTATCAGCAGATGATCGACGGTAAACATCGACCGTCATCATTTTTAGTTCAACCCATGCTCAAAGGGGACCTGGAGCTGATCGCCGGGATCATTCGGGACCCTCAATTCGGTCGGGCCGTCATGCTGGGCATCGGCGGGGTCCGGGCCGAGGTCTATAAAGATGTTATTTTCCGATTGGCCCCTTTGCTTCAGGAAGATGTCCATCAAATGGTTTCCAAATTAAAAGGGCAAGCCCTACTCAAAGGATTCCGCGGGACAAAACCGGTGGATATGGATCTCCTGGCTCAATGGCTGATCCGGTTAGGGGAGCTGTCTTTATCGTTTGAACAGATACAGGAGATTGACGTCAATCCCCTGTTGATCGTAGACGGCAAACCGATAGCCGTTGATGCCTCGATTATTTTGAGATAACCAAAAGTGACTTACCAATAAGAGAAAAATAGTGAAGACTCGAGTTGTTGGTCGCCAGGAATTTTTTTTCTGAAGCCTCAGGCGAGAGAAAAAGCTCCCTGGCGATTCCAGTTTATTTTGCACTCATTAACAGGATGAAGAAAAAATATAGCGAGGTTTTATGACCCATTTTCATTCAATCGGTAAATTTCAATACCAGGCCCCGAATGCATTGCCTGCGGTGTTAAAGATACTGGGGACCAAGGACCGCACCATTAAGATTCTGGCCGGAGGCACCGACCTGATGTTACTCATGAAGCAGGGGCTTGTATGTCCTTCCGTTGTGGTTGACGTGAAGCAAATCCCAGAACTGAATAGACTGGAATGGAGCCCTCAGAAAGGACTGCGGCTCGGTGCTGCGGTCCCCTTAAGCCGGTTGCTGGCCTTCAACGGACTGCCCAAAGAATTCAGCATCCTCTTGCAGGCTTGCTCCCTTATCGGGTCAATACAAATAAAAAATCGGGGCACCATTGGAGGGAATATTTGTAATGCCGCACCTTCGGCCGATTCGGCGCCTCCATTGCTTTGTCTTGGGGCCAAGGTCGTCTTGGCTTCCAACAAGGGCAACCGCACCATGGCTTTGGATGAATTTTTCCGGGCCCCGGGAAAGAACGCTTTGGCCGATGACGAACTCCTGGTGGAAATAGCAATCTCCACGCCTCTCGCCCATTCAGCCGGTTGCTACCTGAGGCATACCACTCGGGAAAAAATGGATATCGCCGTGGCCGGAGCAGCTTCTTTTTTAACATCAGTACCGGGAAAGGGGCGATTGAATGCGGCTCGAATCGCTTTGGGAGCCGTGGCGCCCACACCTCTAAGGGCCCATGGAGCGGAAGCCGTCCTGGTCGGCAAAACGGTGACGCCGGCGTTGGTTGAACGGGCCGCTGAGCAGGCGGCCAGAGAGGCCGGCCCGATTTCGGATATACGCGGTTCTGCGGAATATCGACGGGAAATAGTGAAAGTGCTGGTTCGAAGGACATTAAAAAAAGCCTGTAAAGAGCTCGGGATTGAGGTTTAGAACAAAAGATCAGATTCTTACATATTTGAATCTAAGGATTTATCTTTAACTTTTTATCATCTCGGGGTCAATGGGTCTTAAGGAAAGATGCTGGATAAAACCAACTACAGATACTGGATTCTTGATAAAAGCTCAGCATCCAGTATCCAGTATCTGTAGTTGGGACCTAATCAGCCTTTCTTCTCCGAAGGATCAGATTGAAGGGAAAAATTTTAAAAATCTTTGGTTGGATTTAAGGAGCAAAAGAACCATGAAAATTAAAGTCAATGGCCGAGAGTACAAAATTGTAGCCAAGCCGTGGCGCACCTTATTGGAGGTGCTTCGGTATGACCTGGGATTCACCGGAACCAAAGAAGGCTGCGGCACCGGGAGTTGCGGTTCCTGCACGGTTCTGATGGACGGCCAGGCGGTTAACGCCTGCCTGGTCTTTATCGCCGAGGCCAAAGGGAAAGAAATCACCACCATCGAAGGATTGGCCCAGGAGGGTAAACTCCATCCTCTCCAGCAGGCCTTCATGGATGAAGGTGCGGTGCAATGCGGCTTCTGCACACCGGGGATGATTCTTACGGCCAAAGCCTTCCTGGATTCAAATCCCAAGCCTTCCGAAACCCAAATCAGAGAAGCCGTGGCCGGTAACCTCTGCCGATGCACCGGCTACGATAAGATTATCCGGGCCATCATGAGTGTTGCTCGGACCACGGATAAAGGGAGGGTCTGATGACAAAATATTCTGTTGTCGGCCAGCGTCTACCCCGGGTGGACGCCATCAGCAAGGTGACCGGGGAGGCCGTTTTCAGCGGGGATGTCTCTTTACCCCACATGCTTCACGGCCAGGTGCTCCGGAGCCCTCAGCCCCATGCCGTTATCCGGCGTTTGAATGTTCGAAAGGCTCAAGCCTTGGATGGGGTCATGGCCGTGATTACCGCTTCGGATGTACCTAATTATAAAAAAGGAAACGAACTGACCTTCAACGAATTGCCGCACCTGGCCCAAAACAAGGTCGTCTATGCGGGACAGCCCGTAGCCGCAGTGGCGGCCATAAGTCTGGAGATAGCCGAAAAGGCCCTGGATCTGATCGAGATAGACTATGAGCCGTTACCCGCAGTGTTCGATATCTTGGAGGCCATGCAACCCTCTTCGCCCTTGATTCATCCGGAACTCTATACCAACGTCATTACCAATCCCACACCCGGCAAAAGAGACAAACCCAGTAATATTGCCTATCACACGAAGATAGATAAGGGCGATTTAAAGGCCGGATTCAAGAAAGCGGACATTATCCTGGAAAACACCTATCGTACCCAAAAGGTCCACCACGGATTTATCGAGCCTTTTGCCGCCGTTGCTACCGTCTCAACAAGCGGCCAGGTGACCGTATGGACCCAAAGTCAGGGCATCTTCATGGCCCGGCAGATGATCGCCCATTTTCTGGGAGTGCCACGAAGCCAGGTAAAAATTGTTCCGGTGGAAATCGGCGGCGCCTTTGGAGGAAAAACCTATCAGCCGCTGGCCCCTCTTTGTGCCTTACTGGCCATGAAATCCGGGCGCCCGGTCAGGATGGAGATGACCAGGGAGGAAGTGCTGAAAGACAGCCGTCCGGCCCCTGATTCCTTAATAACCATCAAGATGGGTCTGACTAAAGAAGGCCTCATGACAGCTGCTTCGGCCGAGATCCTTTATGATGGCGGCGCTTTTCCGGAGATGTCCCATGCCATGTTCACCGGCGGCAACGTATTTTGCCAGTATAATATCCCCAATGTCAGCATCGATACCAAAGATGTGCTCACCAACAAAGTACCCTCGGCCTTTTACCGCGCCCCGGCTATGCCTCAGGCCCACTTTGCCATAGAATCCCATCTGGATATCATGGCCGAGCAGCTGAAGATGGACCCATTACAATTACGTATTCTGAATGCGGCCAAGGAGGGAGATAGGCTGCCTAACGGCGAAGTGTTGCCCCGGGTCGGTATTAAAGAAACCCTGGAAAGGATGGCCCGATATTTGAAAAAAAAAGGGCCCTTGGAAGGCAGAAATCGGGGCCGGGGCATTGCCTGCGGTTTCTGGCGTGGGGCCTCGGCAGGTTTCGGCGCTAATATCCAGGTCAACAGCGACGGGTCGATTAACCTGGTACTCGGCTTGACCGATATCTCCGGCAGCCGCACCAGTATTGCCCAGATCGCCGCCGAAGAGCTCGGCCTCCCCATTAATAAAGTCAAAGTGGTCATCGGCGATACGGAGACCGCTCCCTGGGCGACCATGTCGGTCGGCAGCTTGACGGTTTATTCATTGAGTACCGCTGTGGTTCGGGCCTGCCAGGATGTTAAAGCCCAGATGGGCGCTCTGGCCGCAAAAAGACTCGGCGTGAACCCTTCCGAGATTAAATTCGCCCAAGGGCTTTTTCAGGTAAAAGGAAATACCGGGAAATCAATTTCCTTTACGGAACTAGCCAGATCAACGGCAGTGATCTTTGGTAAAGGGCCTGTATTGGGACGAGGCGCTACAAATGGGCTTCCCCCTGCCCCTACCCTATCGGTTCAGGCTGCCGATGTAGAGGTAGACCAAGAAACCGGGAAGGTCAGGATCCTTGCCTATGCCGTGGCCCAGGATGTAGGCTTGGCTATTAATCCTCTGTCCATTGAGGGACAGATACAGGGCGCGGTCACCCAGGGTATCGGCTGGGCTTTGATGGAGGACTATATTTTTGAAAAAGGCGTGATGCAAAACGCAACCCTTTTGGATTATAGGATGCCTACCGCCACCGATGTACCCATGATAGAGACCTTGATCGTCGAAGTCGGTTCTTCAAAAGGGGTTTACGGGCTGAGACACGCCGGTGAGCCGCCCATGATCCCCGTCCTGGCGGCTGTGGCCAACGCCGTTTATGCCGCCACGGGAGTAAGGTTTAAGGAATTACCCCTGACTCCTGAGGTGGTGTTAACAGGCATTAAGAAAAAGAAAAAAATCTAACCAAAGATATTTGAAATTTCTCTTTTTCAATCAGATCTGTCGGAGGTGAAGGGCCGTCTAAGTCCCATCGACTGATGCTGGATGCTGGATCAAACTGCCGATACTGGATTCTTGATCCTTGAAACTGGATAAAACCAAAGACCTATACTGGATACTGGTACTGTGTTTTTATCAAGTATCCAGCATCCAGTATCGCTCCGTAAGACCTGTTGACCCCAGATGATAAAAAGTTAGAGATAAATTCTCAGATCAGGTAATGTTAGAATCTAACTAACTAAAAATATTGGCATGCAAAAAATGTCCACCCTGGTTAAAATAGCCCCGGTTTTACAAGAACAGTTGCAGATTCCCGAAACGGTGGAAGTTGACGGGAAAACAATCGGAGAAGGTCTGGATGATCTTATCCGACAATACCCCGAGATTCGAAGTTGGTTATTTGATCCGAATGATCTGCTCCGGGTTTTAATCGGCATCAACAATGAAGCGATCTTGAACTTAAACACCAAAAGCCTTCTGCATAGGGCTCTCAAGCCTGACGATGAGATTCGAATACTGGCTATTTATGCCGGAGGTTGATGGGGTTAGTCAAGGGACATCCTTGCGGTCTTTATGGCCCCTTTGATTTTTTCAGGTAACGCCCACCTGCTTGGCCGCCATTCATTCGCTCCCGATCCTCCTTTCTTCTTGACCCTATCCTTTTCTTATTTTATATTTTTTCCATTCAGGACTGAAAATTAACATCATAAAAGGATAATATCATGATCAAGGCTTTTAATGGTAAAGAACCTAAGATTTCCGAATCCGCTTATATCTGCCAGACCGCCTATATTATCGGAGATGTAGAAATCAGTGAGCAGTCCGGGATCTGGCCCGGAGTGGTGATTCGAGGCGATTTCGCCTCGATCCGGATAGGCCGTCAGACTATTATCGAGGATAACTGCGTTGTCCATTGCGGTATGCCCATGGAAATCGGAAATAATGTCATCGTTGGACACAGTGTGGTTTTACATGGAAAAAAGATCGGGAACAACACCCTGATCGGTAGTAACGCCACCATACTCGATAATAGCGAGATCGGTGATTATTGCGTCATCGGAGCAGGATGTGTAGTCAGCCCGGGCATGAAGATCCCGGACCGCTCCTTTGTAGTGGGTGTCCCCGGCAAAATCCAGGGAGAAGTAAAATCCGGAGTCATGAAACGGCTTGAATCCGGAAATCAATCCTATCTGGCCTTTTTTGAAAAATATCGGGAAGCAGGGATTTAATTCCGTCCATCTATTCCCGATTAGCCTGACAGTATAAGCTTGAAGGTCGGTAAATATCTTCGATACTGGAAAAGAGGAAGATGCCGCAGATTCAGGGCGCCGGATGGGGCCAGGCAAGGTGGCAAGGTCACCCTCTTCAATAGGGATGAGGACAGGGAGGCGAAACATGAATGGAAGCAGAAAAATAGTCGAGGCATTGCTTTCCGAAGCCAGCGTCCGGATCAACGGTCCGGATCCCTGGGACATTCAGGTGCGAAATGAGAGCTTTTATGCCCGTGTGCTTAAGCACAGCAGCCTCGGGCTTGGGGAATCCTACATGGCGGGCTGGTGGGACTGTGCCCGGATAGATGAATTTATCTGGCGGGTTCTCAAGGGAAACCTGGAAGAGAAAGTCCGCGGGAATCTCAGACTGCTTTTGGCTTACCTCTCGGCTTGGGTTTTCAACCGCCAGTCATTGGCCCGGGCCAAGATCGTCGCCCGGAGGCACTACGATCTTGGAAACGACCTTTTCTTTTCCTTTTTAGACCCCTACAGTCAGTACAGCTGCGCCTACTTCCAGGGAACAGACGATCTGACGGAAGCCCAGCAGAAAAAGCTCGATCTCATTTGCCGAAAAATCGACCTCCACACCCAGGATCATGTCCTGGACATCGGCTGCGGCTGGGGCGGTTTTGCCCGCTATGCCGCCGAACATTACGGTTGTGAAGTTACGGCCGTCAATATTTCCGAGGAGCAGATCCGGCACGCCCGCGAGTCCTGTAAAGATCTTCCGGTGAAGATCCTCTGTCAGGATTATCGAAAAATCGAGGGGCGCTTCGACAAGATCGTATCCGTCGGGATGTTCGAACATGTGGGACAAAAGAACTACCGGACGTTTATGAAAATCGCCCACCGCTGTCTGAAAGAGGAAGGAATCTTTCTCCTCCATACCATCGGCGGCAATGTTTCCCGGATCAACTGCGATCCCTGGATCAACCGCTATATCTTTCCCAACGGCATGCTGCCCAGCATCGCCCAGATTGCCAAGGCAGCGGAGGATCTTTTCGTCATTGAGGACCTTCACAATCTCGGCCCTCACTATGATAGAACCCTCCTGGCCTGGAATGACCGCTTTCAAAAAGCCTGGGATAGCCTTGCCGGAAAATATGATCCGGTTTTTAAAAGGATGTGGGAATATTACCTCCTGTCGTGCGCCGGGTCCTTCCGTGCCCGGAACATTCAGTTATGGCAGATCGTCATGACCAAAACAGGCGGCCGCCAACCGCTGTACCGGTTTGCTTAAGATAGGATAAGTGAATTGGCGAAAATGATAAGTTGTTAATGCTCGGCCTTTCAATTATTAATATGAAAGGCCTTGACCCCAAATTCTCCTTGGGTCAGTACTGAATAAACCTTAAAGGAGTGTCCATGTCCGGCCAAGTCAAAGAGCGATTGAAACACCTGTTCGCCCCGGCTTCGGTGGCTATCATCGGGGCATCCAGCAGCCCTGAGAAATGGGGAAACAGGATACTCTTCAATCTTACCCGCGGTAATTTCAAGGGCCGCATTTACCCCGTTAATCCCCGTGAAAAGGAGGTGCTCGGTTTAGCTTCGCTCTCCAGCATTTCAGATCTGCCGAAGGGTGTGGACCTGGCCGTAATCACCATCCCTCCTAAAAGTGTCCTCCAAGCCATACGCGACTGCATCAGCAGGAACGTCAAATGCTGTATGGTCATTACCTCCGGTTTTTCCGAAACCGGTCCGAAAGGGAAGAAGCTGGAACAGGAAATAGGTGAGTTAGCTTTAAAAGCAGGTATGCCCCTGGTGGGGCCCAACTGCGTGGGGATATTGAGCCCGGTTAACTCTCTTTACTGCCATATGATGCCCCTCTTTTTGCGCAAGGGTTCGGTAGCCATCATCACCCAGAGCGGGAGCGCGGCCGACATGATCGCCACCCGGGTCACCAGCTACGGTTTTGGTGTAAGTCATTCCCTCAGCGTGGGCAATGAGGCCGTGCTGCAAGTGGCGGACTACCTGGATTATCTGGCTGACGATCAACAGACCTCGGTAATCCTTGGCTATATAGAAGGGTTTCGTGACGGGCGCAAATTTCTCGAGATTGCTAAAAAGGTTACCATAAAAAAACCTTTGATACTGCTCAAGGCGGGCAGCACGCCTGTGGGCGCCCGGGCCGGACAATCACACACCGGTGCGATAGCCGGTGCGGATAACATCATTGAGGCAGCCTTGAAACAGGCTGGTGTCATCCGGGCCGAAAGTGTGGACCAATTGGTGGAAGCGGGCCTGGTCTTCATTAACCAGCCTCTTCCCAAAGGAAACCGGGTAGGCATTATCTCCCCGGGCGGCGGGTGGGGGGTTATGGCCGCCGATGCCTGCACCAAGGCCGGATTGGACGTTGCTGCGCTGGACAGGGAGACCATAGATCGGTTTAATGCCATCCTGCCTGATGCCTGGTCACACAATAATCCTGTGGACACCATAGCCGGTGTAAGAGGCGAATTTAAAGAGCTCATTGAGGTACTGGCGGCCAGCCCCAGCATCGATGGCGTTATCGCCGTGGGTGTTGTAGCCGGAATGCCTTCATTATGGAGTTTCCTGGAGGGCAGCCAAAACAAAGAGGAGATGACTGAAAAATTTGCCAAGAGTGCTATGAATCATATCACCTGTTCTTTCGATGAGGTCATACGGATCAGAGACCGTTATCACAAACCGATTGTCATGACCCCGATCATGCCGGTCGACTTAGGCAATATTTTGGATGCCATGAGCCGGATAGCGGAAAAAACCGGAACTGCGACCTTCCTTTCGCCGGCCCAGGCCTGTGCCGCTTATGCCGCCCTTTGGAACTACGCTTCCTATCGGCTAAAAAATTCGTAATCGGTTAATTCCTG
>JBEKPQ010000037.1:0-29651 GCA_049520575.1 Thermodesulfobacteriota bacterium
CTTGACCATGGTAACCTCCTCACTCTGGAGTTATACCTCTGCCACGTATATCAAAAAGCCAATTAGTGCCCCGCCAAGTATGAGCCACAAGGAGTTCAGGCGAAAACGAACGAGCAAAACGGCGCTTCCCAAAGTCAATAGAACAGTGGGAAGGTCAATGACCGCATCACGCCCCAGGCGGTAGGTAACCGAAGCCATGAGTGCCAGCGAAGCCATAATCACACCGTCAAGGAAGGCTCCGGCCACGGTTGACTTGCGTAAACGCGGGATAAGAGGACCGCTGGCAGCGACAAAGATAAATGAGGGAAGAAAAATCCCGGCGGTAGCAATAACGGCGCCTGGCAACCCGGCGAGCAAATAGCCGATAAATGTGGCTGTGGTGAAGACAGGACCAGGGGTCACCTGCCCTACGGCAATGGCGTCTAAAAGCTGAGTTGTCGTAAGCCAATGCCAATGCTCGACAAGATCGGCCTGCAAAAAAGCCAGAAGGACATAGCCGCTTCCAAAGACTATAGACCCGATCTTCACGAAGAAGAGAAAAAGCGGCAGTAAGCCGAACGATACTTTCTCTGTGGAGTACAATCTCGCAGCGAAGTAAGCGGCCGTCAGAAAACAGCAGACCGATAAAAGCATGATCACCAGGGGCTTCCAGTTTCTGGCGCGATCTTGGATAAGTCCTTGCCGCATTCCTGAAATCACCCCGGTTCCAAAAAGCAATACCAGTATATTGATTCCCAAAAAATTCAATATAAGACCGATCATGGCCAGTGCGCCCAGGAATCTATTTTTTACTGCCGTGCGTCCTAACTGCCAAAGCGCCTGCAAGATGATGACGATTACTACCGGTTTGACCCCGTAAAGTACCCAAGTCACCTGGGGAAGATTCCCAAACCGCATGTAGGCCCAGGCAAGCACCATGACGATCACCATTGCCGGAGCGATAAAGCAGACGCCGCCTAAGAGGAGCCCTGCCCAACCTTCACATAGGTAGCCGATGAAGATCGCCATCTCCGTGGAACTCGGGCCGGGGATAAGGTTGGCTGCAGCCAGCAGATCGAGGAATTTCTCCCGGGTGACCCACTGGCGGCGACGGACGACCTCGTCCTCCATCAGGGCAATATGAGCGGCGGGTCCTCCAAAGGCTGTCGTTCCAAGACGAAGGAAAAACAGCGCTAACTCTTTTAAGGTTGTTTTCTTAACGATATCAGTTTGACTTTGATACCCAGCCGCCACATCCATGCTGAACCTCTTGCCTCCTAAAACGGGCAGGATCTGGTCTTTAATGTTTCACTCTCTCGATCCTTGATCAATCAATTAGACCTCTGCTTATATTTGCAAAGGGAAAGGTCCCTGCCTGGCTTTTACTGCTCTTTATTCGGACCTTTAAACTCTTGGAGGAGTCTGACGACTTCCTGTTCATCTAAATCACTCCACTGTTCATAGGCATCGGCAACAGCAAAAGAGAGACCACTTCTTATATTGGGACAGTAAATCGCTTCAACCTCTTCCAAGATTATTTGTACCGATTCAAGATGGCCGGTGGGGACTGCGAGGATAATATTCGTGGCACCGGCTTGGCGTAAGGCCTTAATAGCGACCCGAAGGGTGATTCCTGAAGCCAGCCCATCGTCCACCAGGATGATCGGATGGTTGAAATCCGGCAGGGGCCGATTACCCCTAAACATCGTCACTCGTCGAAAGACCTTTTGTTCCGTCTTTTTAATTCCTGTCCGGATTTCCTGATTACTGAGATTCAGCCGTGGTAAAAGCTTTTCATTCAACATCACCGTCCCGTCAAAGGCCACAGCTCCATAACCGGCTTCCGAGTTCCAAGGCAGAGTGATCTTGCTCACCACGGCGATGTCCAATGGAAGAGTCAACTCTCTTGCGATCACGACAGCGACGGCAACCCCCCCGGCTGGAATGCCCATCACCATGGCAGAGCTGCTCCGGTAATTCTCGAGCATGCCGGCGAGCACCTTGCCAGCCAAGGCCCGATCCCGAAATACCCGGACCTGGGTACGCAGTTTCGGAAGATCAAAGATTTTTGGTTTTTCCATCTCTATCTTTCCCTTCCCGCACCACTTGAAGGCATCATCGCGTGTAGCAATAGGGTCAGGTCTATAATGTTTCACGCTCTCTATCCTTAACCGAATCGTTTAGAATTATGCTTAGATTTTTAAAGTGAAATTCAAAAAAGTCGGTTAGATTGTCCCAAAGACCACCTGCTCCTGGAATAGCCTGACTTAAAGTCCAAGATTGTAAACCCAACCCCAGACGTGCAAATGAAAAGATAAAAGATTTGACCCCTCTTCCGCTGGAAGCCTTCTTTCCCGATAATCTCGATCAACAGGCCCGGACATTCGGCCACGCAAAGCCCATCCCGCTTGCATTTTTTTGGGTCAACCTGAAAAAGAGTTATGATTGATCCTTTCTGCCTTATGTTTTTCTTCTTTTTCGCTATACATCAATTTTCATTCACCTTCCCCCCGGAGTCAAGGGCAATTTTTCTGCTGCCTCTTGAGGGTCTATCCCTTACATAGTAACCTGCCTCTGAAACTGGTGATATTCAGCCAATTTCGAGAGGGCAAAGAAGGCTCGGGGAAGGCCCTCATAAACCGAGATGCCGGCTTTCAAAAGTATTTGTTCAAAAAGGATACGGGTTTGCTTTATAGCCGAGTCAGGCTGAAATTGCCTCCAGACAACCACCAGAGGCAGGTGGTGTGTATGTTTCCGGGCCTCCCTGGCAATATAACTGGCAATTTTTTCAATCTGCTTTTCCGTTCCATTTTCAGACAACCAGTCCAGATGAAGGGCCAGAACAAACATATCAACGGTTGACCCGGCGGACAGAAGATCCAGCGTTTGGCCCAGGAGATCCAATTCGAGAAATACGATATGGGCATCAATCGGATTGCGGATCATGTTCCCGGCCGGAGGGATGAACCGGCGCAGTTTATTCTGGATCGCCATGGGCAGCGCCGGCAGATCCAATCCCACCTTGGCACAACCATCCGCTGCGGCGACACCAATCCCTCCGCCGGTGCCGATGATGGCCACCCGCTGTCCGCGGCATTCCCCCAGATGGAGAAAGGCCAGAGTCACATCAGTCATCTCTTCCAGAGAATCGACCTGCACTGCACCGCTTTGGCGGAAAAAGGCCTTCCAGATTTTCTCGCCGCCGGCCAGGGACCCCGTGTGAGAGGCCACCGCTCTGGCCCCGGAGTCTGTCAACCCGCCCTTCATGATGATCACCGGCTTCTTACGATTGATCTCGGTGACCTGTCGGAGAAGCCGCTGTCCGTTCTTGACCCCTTCCAAATACATAGCGATGATCCGGGTCTGATCATCGTGGGATAAATACTCCAGAAAATCCGTACTGTCCAAGGTCAAGGCATTCCCGTAACTGAAGGCTTTACTGAAATAAATACCGAATTGGTTGGCCGCATAACTCGTAAAATCTCCTGCATTGCCTCCGCTCTGGCTGATAAAGGCCACGGGTCCCTTCTCTGCGGGGGCTTTCACCCAAGTCACTATTTTCGATTCCGGAACATAGACTCCCATACAATTGGGGCCGAGGACTCGCAGCCCCCCCTCTCGGGCGATCTTTTCAATTTCAGTCTGAAGTCGATTGCCTTCTTCTTCCCCAGTTTCCTTGAAACCGGAGGTGAAGATATGGACGTTCTTGTTGCCCGAGGAGATGCAATCCCTCAGGGCTTCAGGTACCATCGGTGCCGGTACGGAGATGATGACCAGGTCCACCGGTTCGGGCAAAGAAACAAGGTCGCGAAAGGTCTTATAACCATCAACTTCGTCGGTGTTCGGATTGATGGGATATAATCTTCCTGGAAAACCGAAGTCTCTGACGTTGGCAAACATGCCGGAAAAACCTTGAAATCGTGAGCGGGCCGCACCGACCACAGCAATGGATTCGGCGCGGACCATCACCTCCAGGGCCGCATTGATCGCCTCTATCTCTTCTCTGGTCCGTTCCTGGCTTAAAGGATCGTCCTGAGCCGATGATTCATTCCTACTGATAATGACCAGGGCATCCACGGCGGTCACCTTGCCTCTGGGACCGACGAGCAGGGGATTGATGTCCACCTCCCAGATCTCCGGATGTTCCGTCCCCAACCGAGACAAACCCATTAACACCCGAATCAGGGTTTCCTTATCCACCGCCGATTCCCCGCGAAAGGCATCCAGTAATTTCCGGGATGAAAGCTCTTCCATCATTCTCCGGGCATGAACCTCTGTGAGCGGGGCTATCCGAAAGACCACATCCTTGATCGCCTCTGTAAAAACACCCCCCAATCCAAACATCACCACCAAACCGAATTGAGGATCCCGGGATAAACCGGCTACAAATTCCCGCCGGCCTACAACCAGCGGTTGCACTAAACAACCTTCCAGGTCCGCTCCGGCGGAGGCCTGGATCTCCTGAAAAGCACGACGGACGTCTTCATCCGACCCTAAATTCAACTTGACAAGACCCCGCTCGGTCTTGTGGGTCAGTTTTGTTCCCAAACCCTTCAAGACCACAGGGAATCCCATTTCCCTGGCCTGGACAACCGCGGCCTCTTCATTGACCACAACCTTCTCCTTGACTATCGGAAGGCCGTAATGGCTCAATAATATCTTGGACTCGACCTCATTCAAGGAAAACCTTCCCTGTGTCAGGGCCTGCCTTATTATCTCAACGGGTTTTATCATCTTTACCTCTCATTATATTTTTTAAGCACTGCCTGATACCTTTCTTGACTATGGGAGAGCAATTGCCCATAGCCATAACTATCATTGCCTCTTTAATGGGAAAAAAACCAAAATGGAGGGCAGATAAAAAAAGGGGTTTGATACAGGGAATCAGGGCATCATGCTTTAGTTTTTGGGGCAGGCTCCAGGCAAAGTTGCTATTAAACCGTCATGCCCCGCCAGGGGCGTGACACCACGAAGTATTAAAATAGGTTTGGCAGAAGGTTGACCTTCGAACCCTATTTTCGCACTAAAATTGAAAAAAATTTACTGAAGGGCGATGTGAGATTCAAACCTACAGCCTTTAATTCCGGAGACTCATCCCCTGCATTAAAAGATATAAAGGACGTAACAGAAAAGCAAGGAAATTTTTCCTTCTCTCTATCCTTAGCTAAATCGTTTAGCCTTCTGCTTAGATTTGTAAAGTGAAATTTCAAAAAGCCTGTAAGATTGTCCCAAGGATCACCTGCTCCTGGAACAGCCCAACTTAAAGGCCAAGATGATAGACCCAACCTCAGATTTGCATATTATTTTTTATAAGCTTTCTTGAGATTCTCATTCTGGTCTGGAGTAACGAGGATTTCAACTCCATACCCTTTTTGTTTAAGCAGTATTTTTCCAAAGCGCTTTGTCTCGAGCCAGCCATTAGTAACTTTATCCTTAACTTGTTCGACAGGCTTTCCCTCGCATACGAGTTTCCCCTTACCATCCATGAATCCGGCAGCGTTCCATCCTAACTCAGTGACGCGTAGTTCACAATTGACACCTTGAAGGGGCGCATAATTTTCAGCTCCACTTGCGGCCACAGCAAATAGCAAAACGAACAAACTGCAGATCCCAATCAATTGTAGACTTCTTTTCATGTTTTTTCCTCCTCGTTCTTGTTTGTTAACGACGAAACCTGCAACGCCTGTAAGACATCCGCTGGATTCATTCCTTTATCCATAATTAATCGTTTAGACTTCTGCTCAGAGTTGTAAAGTGAAATTCCAGAAAGCCTGAAAGATTGGCTCGCGGCATCCCTGTTCTTCTTAAACCGCTCTTTTGGGAGGTTAAAAGATTGGTTTAAGGCCTTTTTAATCCCTTATTTTTAGTATCTTTCAATGGAATTTCAATCTGATGTCTCGGTCCGACCCCAATTTACTACCCACGTATTTTCCATTGAGTGTCCTCCTTTTCTCTTGACAGGGCCTTTTAATGGGTGACCCCTTAATTACAATACTAAATTCACTTTAACCAATACTAGGGCCACCTTCAACCATTTTTAGGCCTGTTCTTGTACTTTTTTTATGCACCTATGAGGTTTACTTTATCGAATAATGTGTATCGTGCCTTCTTTACGAATAGGCGCGGTCGATTCCTTACCTATAAAACCGATAGCCGCGGAAGAGCAGATCGTATGCTCCTTTGGGATGCCCAATTCAAGCAGATATGCGCGGACACTCGGATCATCCCGAAGCCAATGAAGTTGGTTGATATAACAACTTCCCAACCCCAGAGACTGAGCCGCAAGGAAAATATTCTGGAGCGCCAGGGCGCAATCTGCCATTGCATTTTCGTAATTCGGTTTATTGGAGGCAATAATGAGCGTTGGTGCTTTGTGATAGAAGTTATAGCCTTCCTTTTGTGAAAGCTTCTTCATACCTAGCTTTCCGGGGTAATCGTCATCAGGTATCCAATGTTGAAATCCTTCACGAACAAGCTCATTCAAGTGGAGAAGAACATCTTTTTTCTGGATAGCCGTAAATAACCAACTTTGATTGTTGCCGCCGCTAGGCGCCCATATTGCGGCATCAAGCAGAGCATCCAGTTGTTCAGATGATATTTGCTGGTCAGTAAATCGACGCGTACTCCTTCGTTCATGAATGCAATTTAAGACTTCGTTATTCAGACTCATATCATTTCCTCCTGCCAAATATAATCGGTTTCACACTCCTAAAAACTAACTTTGATAATCAAGAACTCCATCCAACCAATCAAACATCCTTGTTTGTGGCACCGATGGGTTATGTGCCATACCTGATTGGGAATAAAATATCGATTGGCTCGCGGCATCCGCTTTCTTCTTAAACCATCCTTTTCGGGGGTAAAAAGATCGGTTTAAGGCATTTTTAACCCCTTATTCTTAGTATCTTTCAATGGAATTTCAATCTGTTGTCTCGCTCCGACCCCAACCCATCGTCAAGAATTCCGAGTATTATTTTGGCCGGTTTCTTCATACTTGCCTCTTTTCTATTGCATCAAGTATTGCTGGAGTATATGAAGATGAAATTTCTTTGTCAATGTTTGTCGTCGGGCAAACTGTATTTATTACAGATTAAAGTCGTGCATCTTTATTGCGCTGACGTCTTATGGATCTCCCTCTTTGCCAAACGCTGAATCTCTGACTATTGATCTCAATTACTATTGAACTCTTCCGTTTTAGTCAAATCTCAGAGAATCTGTTGACGGTTTCCTAACCCGTGTGATACAAATTACCAACAATTTATCAGAAATTCGGTGGCCCCTAAGGAGAGCTGAACAGGGAAACCGATGAAATTCCGACACTGACCCGCCGCAATGAATGAAAACGGTTTACCGAGTACAGATCAACTCTTTTTATTATGAGGGGGGTGGGAATAATGAAAGACCGCCTGGAATCAAAAGAAGAAAATGGAATTTCACGTAAAGAGTTCATAAAACGAACAGCCGCAGGATTAATTGGATTAGGGGTGGCGAGCAGTTTTCCAACAAATTATGGGTATTCAGAAAAAGGGGCAGCCCGAAAACTGGGAAGAACGGGGATCCAAGTCAGGCCTGTTGGTTTTGGGGCAACGCGTTCGCTCGAGAATGCGCTCTTAAAAATTGGATTGGAAAAAGGCATAAATTTTATTGATACGGGACGACATTACTTTAATGGAAAAAATGAGGAGATGGTTGGAGAAGTTGCAAAAAACATACGGGATAAGGTCGTTATTCAGTCAAAATTAAGAATTCGGAACTGGGGGAAATCGATTCAGACCATTGAGGTTGCAGAAAGAATAAAAAAAGAAATGGATTCATCCATTGATCAAAGCTTGAAGGCCCTTCAGACAGACTATGTCGATATCATGCTGATTCATGGCGCCGAATCGACCGATTTGATTTATCATGATGTGGTGTTCCAATGTTTTGAAAAAGCGAAAACATCCGGAAAGATCCGGGCCTGTGGGTTTTCCACGCATACTAATCAGACTGATATGATAAAAGCTAATAATGAAAAACTGTTTTATGATGTCATCATGGTCACCTTCAATCACAAAGGGTCCTTGGTCCATTCCCAAACAGGGTGGTACGCCGAATGGGATCAGCCGACCATGCTCAAAGAACTTCAAAGAGCCGAGAAGAACAACATCGGAATTGTCGCCATGAAAACCTGTTCGGCAGGACCGTATGCCTTTCCGGATGAAAAAACGCCTTCTTTTCGGTCCGCCTTAAAATGGGTTATAAACCATTCGTTTATCGGCACAACAGCAGTAGCGATGGCCACTTACGAGGAACTTAAGGAAAACATTCAGGTTTTGGATGAATTGTAATGGCCAGGCAGGAGAGAAAGAAATCGTGGAATCTAAGGACGAAGAAAAACCCCAATCTTGCCGATGGGACGGCCTGTTGAGAATTGGCTTTTTCCTTCGCATCTTTTCGTTAAACTGAACGGCCGGCCCGTATCGCCCTTTGCGGGGCGTCTTCCAGGGCAATGGGGGCACCGAAGAGGGCCATGATTCCATCACAGGTAAACTCATTCACTGTACCCCGTGAAAATAGCAAATGGGGAACTTTTCTTGGCAATGGGGTCGTTAAAAAAGAAAGGTTGGTCAACAATTACCGTTTATACTTCTCTGTTTTTTCAATAATGGAATCCTGCAGATTTCAGGAAGGGCTTCTCAAATCAATGCCGACGATTTGAATTCGCAGGGGCAAATTTTAAATGTTATGACGAAACATTTTTCTCTGTGGTGAAGCAATTGGATATCTGCTCCTCTGTCCGATTTCAAATACTTCACATGGCCCGACCCCGACCGACAAAGGAATTGGTTTGTCAATTGATATCGCGAGTTATTTAATTATTCAGGGTCGTCCCCCATTTTGATTTCCTTAGCATCGGAAAAAAATGAGCTACAATTTCAATTCTATGGTTTTCTTTTCCAGTCTTTCGGAAAGATGGCCCAATTCTTTTTGAATCTCAATGGTTTTTTTGAGAGCGGTTATGACTTGACAATATTGTTTAATTTCGTCGAGCTCCAAAACCCGCCCTTTCCTATCCTTTAACCACTTGTCGCAAACCTGGTAGCCCCCAACCCAATATTTCCAGACCTCTTCGGGGATTCTTTCAAAGTAACAGGATTTATTAATATAAACTCGCCGGCTTTCGGTGTTATATAGGGTCTTCTCCATCTTGGCCTCTCCTTTTCCTTGAAAACGGGCAATCGGTGGATCAATTTCCGAAGCCTTTAAGAGGTGAAGATCCACCAGTCGTTTTCCATACTGAGCAGCCTTTTTAAACAGGGGATATTCGGCTGTAAAGGGGATGCGTGGAAAATCCATTTTTAAAAATTCGGCGTATCGGATGCGGTAGACAGGGGAATAAAGGGCGGCATAAACATAAAAGAAGATCTGTTCCGGGGTAGGGGAAGTTCGATAAGCTTTCTTCAATTGGTCCAGGATAGCTGGGGAGAGATTGGGTCGTTTGGCCTGGTATTCTTTTTGCGGTTCAAAAAGAGTCAACAGGCTGCCGAATGTTTTTTTCTGGAGATTGCCGGGATTGTTTTTCCCTGAGGGTGGATAAAGATAAAGGGGAAAGAGAAAGGCGATGCCTTTATTACTTAATGTTATACGGCTTTCCGTGATAGTATTGGTTACCAAGGCATGGTTGAAAATACCTTCGGCGACTTGCCTCACGGAAATCAAACCCAGATTTTCTGGCAGCATATGCTGCATCACCTCATGGCGGGGCATACAGTGAAATCCACGTGACCTGCCAGTATAATAAGTGTAGCGGACATCAAAAGGCCGGTAGAGAATCGGGACTATATTCTTTCTGTCAAGACCATTACCGGTCAAATCCTTTTGAGCCAGTTCAACTTTCCAGTCACGGGCATCCTTCCCCAACCGGTAGGCCGTGCGGGCTATCTCCGGTTCCAACCGGGAGAAATTCATGACCGTAGTCCAGACGTCATTTTTATTCCAGCGGATGGTCAGGGAGTCACGGGCCGTTACGATTCCGACGCTGTGGACCGGGAAGATGTCGGTTATTTTTGGGTATCGTTCATATTGTTCAAGAAGGACTTCCTCTCTGGGTAAAAAAAGATAAAAGCCAGGCTTAGGTTTTACCTCCTGCCAGGGGATGCTTTTCTTGTCCTCATTTAAGAGTCGGGCATATTTCTCATCCCGCTTACCCCAAAGTTCGGAATGAAAAACCCGGCATTCTTTTTTCTTGCCCTTCTTTTTGATAAAAAGTGCAATAGCTACTCCCTGCTTGATATCAAAAACATTTTCATCTTTAGACCCATCCGGACATTTCTCCTTCTTCAAGGAATTGCCATGAAGATCCAGGATATAGATTTCGTCAAAACTTCCCATGAGGGAGCGACGCATCCCCCGAAAGGTGGGGTTGTCGAGGTAACTATGGTTAGTGATAAACCCGATAGCCCCTTCACCAGCCTGATCGATCTTCCATTGAGCGAAACGGATGAACTTGACATAGTCGTCCTGAAGCCACTTGGGATTTTTTTCTCCCAGGGGTTTTCCATCTACCTGGTGATAAACCTTGATCTCTTCGGAAATCCACTTCCCTATATTAGTGGAATGGCCGGAGTAAGGAGGATTGCCGAGGATAACCAGGATGGGCTGTTTCTTTTTGACCCTTCCTGCCAGGTGTGATTCTTCCGACAAGGAGGCCATGCCCGGAAATTCAGTCTGGGCCAGGTCTTCCATTTCAAGAGTGTTGGTCAGATAAAGTTTAAACCGGTCTTTTTCCCCCAGCCGGTAGCCAAGCTCTTCAAGGAGAAAGGACATTTTCAAATGACCAACGGCATAAGGCGCCATCATTAGCTCAAAGGCGAAAAAGTCTTTCAAAATATGGCCCTTGATGAAAGCCTCTTTCCCCCCTTGACCGTACTTTTTAACAAATTCTGAAACGGCCAGCGTTGCCGCTTCAGCCAAAAAGGTGAGGGTCCCTGCTGCCGGGTCCAGAACGGTTACCTGCCCATCGGCCAGGCCGTCTTTTTTAGGAAAGTATTCCTTGAGGATTTGGTTGATGGAACGAACGATAAATGAGACCACCGGTTCGGGGGTATAATAGACTCCCCGACGCTCACGGGTTTTCGGATCATACTCGGCCAGAAAGGTTTCATAAAAATGGACAATAGGGTCTTTCCCTTTTCCCTCGTGGAAATAGCTGTATAAAATGGCCTTAATATCGGTAACCGCCAAAACCTCGGCCAAGTCGTCAATGATCCATTCCATGGGCTTGGGCGGGTTGCCCAAAGAAATGAAATGAAAAAGGTCTCGAAGGATACCAATGGTTGGAGGAATACCATCATAGGCCAGCTTCCGGTTAAAGGTTCCCATACGGGTTCGGGCTGCAAATAATCCGTAAGCGATGGTTTGAGAATAGAGATCGGCAAAATCCTCCGGGGATAATCCTTGAATCAGATATTCCCTAAAGGCCTGATAGAAGCCGTAGATAAAGCCTTTCTGGTCCCCGTTTTCTTTTTTGAGTTCTTCCGTTATCACCCAATCTTTCAAAAACCGGGTCCTCTTGGCCAATTCAACCGCCAAGGTTTTAGCATCATACAATTTGGGCAGAGAAAAAGAGAAGAATTTTTCCAAAAGATTCAAAAAGGATTCTTCATTTTCGGCTGGTGGTATCCGTTTGATTTTATAAATCCAGAAAGGTCGGCCGATAAGAACCTTGTCTATCAGGAAACCGTTTCGGTAGAGACGAAATTCAAAAAAATTGGTCAGGAGAAGGTTGGGGAATGTGTGGATATAGCGTTTGAGCTGTTCGGAAGTTTCGATCTGATCTAAATACTCATTACTCGGCTCCTTGGCTTCGATATAACCCATGATATGCTGTTTACCATCCCAAACCCGGAAGTCAGGATTTCCGGCTTCGGTCTTCTTGGGAAGGGTAGTGATATGAACGTTGGGTTTGCCGCGGGTTTCAGCAAATTGATTCAGTAACCATTCCAGGGCAGGATAATAGCTTTCTTCCCGGGCATCGCCATGACCGGCAGTTTCGTGTATCTTTGAGAAGTATTTGCTCAACATAAAATTTTTTCGTCATCCTTTTTTGGAGTTGTTTTGGATCGACAAGAGGGGACGCTGGTTCTAAAACAATATATTTTTCCCATTGTCCGATTGCTTTTGATTTAATCTAAATATTCTACTCCCTTTTATTACCCACCCCAAAACAAAAACCCCATATCCTTTTTCAAGAAATGGGGTTTTATCAGACTGCTAAATGAACCAGCCTTTCTGGTGAGAGCTCTAAAAAAAATCCCCTTTTGCCCAATCTCTGCTTCAGACTCAAATTTCAATCCTCGAAATACTCCCGGTATTCCTCTGGTTAAAATTTTCGTCTTCCTTGACCTTGAACAAAATTGACCATTTTTTAATGCTCCCAGGTTATGAGACGGCGGTTTAAAAAGCTTATATGGAATAATTTATTTAAAACATATCCGGCAGTTAAAGTCAAGTTCCTCCTACTTTCGCGAAGATTTCTTTATGATGTATCGTGCCTGTTTCTCCTTGAGATCGAAGGCTTCCATATATCTGCGAAGGACGTTATTGATCCTGCTTTGGTATCCCCTTCCAGCTCCCTTATAGAAATCTAATATATCGGGATCCAATCGAATGGTGATCTGTTTTTTCTTCCCCGGCCATAATACTGCTTCTTTAAAGAAATCATCAGCCAGCTTAGGAATATCTGAAAAGTCAATCTCCCTATCTTTCATAGACTTAATTTTTGTCCAATTGGTTCTTGATGCTTTTTTCATAGTTCCTTCTTTCCTTTTTTGAGGCCTTTCTCATGGATATGATACGTGTTATTTCATTATTTCTTTTCGTAAAAACAAATACGACGATAATTCCATTGTTCATCGTGCCGATACCTATCCACCGATCTTCCTCATATACTTTTCGGGTATCCGGTTTCACGAGCAAGGGATTGTTAAATAATTGCCAGGCATCAGCAAAATCGAATCCGTGCTTTAGAAGATTCTCTCTGTTTTTGTTATCATCCCATTCCAATTTCATTGTAGTTACAATTATAATTACATTAGGGATAAAGTCAAGAAAAATTGTCGAAAAGTGGGATGTTGAATAAATGTGGGGACATCCATACTAATTAAACCAACCTCTTTCCAACTCCCCGTACTTTCTTTATGCCATACCGTGCCTGCTTCTCTTTGAGATCAAAGCCGATTTTTAATAACAGACTGAAGGCCGAAGGCTGTTAGACTGAAGCAAAAGAAGACCCTTCAGTCTTCGGACTAAACCCTTTCGGTCTAGTTGCCGCAGGGCATCAAAGACCACCTTAAACTGGGCATCGTACTTTTTCTCCAGATCATCCGACCGCCGGGCCAAATCTTTATGGGAGGCGATCATCTCACGGAGTTTTACAAAAGCCCGCATAATTTGAATATTCACTTCTATGGCCCGATCGCTATTCAGAATTCCGGAAAGCATAGCCACGCCTTGTTCGGTAAAAGCACGAACTTGTTTGGAGAATTTAATGTCGGAGGATATCACAATTTGTGATATCCTCATGATCTCCTCTCTAGTCAATGAAAACATAAAATCTTCCGGGAATCTCTTAATATTGCGTTGAACAGCTTGATTTAAAATCCTGGTCTCCACATTATAGAGATCAGCAAGATCCCTATCCAACATAACTTTTTGACCTCGAATCAAAAATATTTTCTTTTCAATAACCTCTACCGGCACTAAAGATTCCATAAGAACCTCAATTAGAAATATTTAAATAAAAAACCCCCATCTTCTTTTCCAAAAAATGGGGTTTTGTTGGACTGCTTCATGGATCATCCTTCCGATTCTGAAAGCGTTCAGCGTTCGGCGTTCGTTCCGCCCGGCTTTGCCTGGCTTCAAAAGAGGCTTCCTTAAGGGAGCCGAATCGTTCGGCGAACAGCGGTAAGGCGTGCTGATTGCTGAAAGCAATTGTTCGCTTTCTCTATCATTTGTTCATCCCTATTATCTCTTCACTATCATCTATCCCAGATTTTCCTCTTCAATCCTATTCTTGACTCAATTTCAGATTTTTCAAAGCTGTTTTCGCATTGGCCAGATTTTTTCCTGGGACATTGACTCCTTTAAACTCGCTCCACCTCTGATACCTATTGATGAAGTAGGTCTGAAACCCCCCTTCCATTTCTGAGGTAAAGCCTATGGCGTCCAGCATATGATTGACGGAATATTTTACCATTCGCATTTGAAAGGGATTGTTTTCGGCCACCCGTCCGGCATAAGCCAGAGTTTTTTCTTCCAGCTTCTCACGAGGGAAGACTTTATTGATGAAATGGTTTTCAAGAGCCTCGGCCGCAGTGATAAAACGATGTTCGAAGAGGATTTCCTTGGCCTTGCGGGCTCCCAGGTCCCAAGGAACCGGGAAGTATTGGGTGTGGGACGGCAGGAATAAGGCGTCCTCAGAGGCGAAGATAATATCCATGGCTGAAGCGAACATCCATCCCCCGAATATGCAATAGCCCTGGACCATGGCAATGGTCGGTTTGGGCAAATTGCGCCAGCGCAGGGTTTTATTGAGGTAGATGTTTCGAAAGTGGTTATATACGCCCGGACCGTCGTTGGGGAAACCCCTGGTCTCCTTGTCGGCCGTTTCTTCGGGTGTGCCCAAATCGTGGCCGGCGGAAAAGTGATCGCCCTTACCGGAAAGGACGATAACCTTGACCGCCTCATCATTGGAAGCCTTTTCAAAGGCCTCATCCATTTCTTCAATCATCAGGCGGCTCTGGGCATTGCGGTATTTTGGACGATTTAAAATGATCCTAGCTATCTCTGCCGGTTGATAGATAATGTGTTTGTAGTCCATGATTCCTCCTTTACTTTTTATTAGCTGCCGGTACCTGGTATTGCGTCTCATTAATACATTTAAAATATTTCATTTCGAGAAAAACGAGAAATCTGCATTAATATAAAAAGGTACAAGATATCTCCCTTCAGTCGATATGACATTTTATTTTAAAATAATACACTGGGAACTCGATGGGTATATTTAAGTTAATCTAATAGAAAAAATCCGGCATATCGCCGGAGACCTTGAGCTTCCAAACTTCGTGGCGTCCCCTTGGGCAGGATCGCTTAGTCCTTCAAATAGATTCCCGTTTATAGAACCCTGGTCCTCTTGGCCCTAGGTAACAGGTCAGCCATCTGTTTTTTAATGACGATCTTATCAAACTTTCCAACGCTGGTCTTGGGGATGGCTTTGGCGATCAGGATATAATCGGGGAGCATCCATTTGGTGATCTTTCCCTTTTCCACGCCTTCAACCTGTAAAAAATTCATGATGTCTTCCTCATCCTCTTTGGCCCCTGGAACAAGGGTCACAATAGCCATGGGCCGTTGTCCCCATTTTTCATCAGGGACCCCTACATAGGTGGCCTCAAGGATGAATTCAGCCGTGGCCGTAAGGTTCTCCAGCAAGACCGTAGGAACCATTTCCGCACCGCTGCGAATCATATCAGACATCCTGTCAGCTATGGTGGCGTACCCTTCTTCATCCATCTTGGCCACATCGCCCGTATGGAACCACTTGTCCCGCCAGACCTCGGCCGTTTTCTCCGGATTATTAAAATACTGCTCCATAACCCACGGTCCCCTGAGCAAGATTTCGCCTACGGTTTCATTGTCCCGTGGAACCGGGTTCCCTTTTTCATCGACAATCATCATTTCAACACCCGGGACGGCCAGCCCTGTTTTTACCCTGATCTCGTCCAATTTTTCCTCCGGCCAGGCTCTCATGGTTTTTTTGACAAAGGCCCGGATGGCGGCCGGCGCTGTTTCCGTCATGCCGTATCCGGATCTGGCCTTGAATCCGGGAATGATTTTCTCGGCTTTTCTTTTCAATCCCAAAGGCAAGGCCCCGCCGCCGACTCCCAGGTTCTTCAGACTGCTGAGATCGTATTTATGGATATCTTCATACTCTACGATCATGGCCAGGACCGTCGGTACAACCGAGGTCGAGGTCACTTTTTCGGTTTGAACCAGTTCGCAAAATCCCTCTACCGTAAACGTCCCCGGCAGGACCAGTTTGTTGGCTGAAAAGACGTTGAGAAACGGTGCGCCCCAGCCATGCACATGGTACAAGGGCGTTATTGCCATCCAAACTTCGGCCTCCCCAAAGTTCACGTGAGAGGGATCGGTGAGGAAATGATAGTAGGCAATGACATGCAGGGTCTGTAAATATAGCTGCCGGTGGGTAAACATGGCCCCTTTGGGCAGGCCCGTTGTGCCGGTCGTATAACATAGGGTGGCATAGGTATCTTCATGGAGGATCGGCCACTCGAATTCGGGAGATTGCTCTTTAAGCAAGGCTTCATATTCATAAAGCGGTTCGATTTTGGTTTGGGGGAGTCCCGGTTTATCGGACAGATAGACAAATTTTTCCACGGTGTTTTTGATTCGATCATAGATATTTTCCAGCATCGGCCAGAACCTATCATCCACAAACAGAATTTTATCCTGGGAATGACGGATGGTATGAATGATGTGATCCAGGGAGAGCCTGATATTGATGGGATGCAAAACAGCTCCACAGCACGGCACGGCATAGTACAGCTCCATGTGTTGATGATGATTCAAGGCCATGGTGGCAATCCTGTCCCCGGGTTGGCGGGGTTTCCCGGGATTAAGCCCCAGCCGATATTTGAAGGCATTGGCCAGCTTACAGGTCCTCTCGTACCACTGCTGCCAGGTAAACCGGAAATACTCCCCGTTGGTAGGGTTCCTGTAAACAAGGCCGATCTCATTGGGGTAAAGATCCACCGGTCTCTTCATGAAGGTCTTAAGCAGGAGGTTGTAGTTGGTACTGAATTCCGGGTATAACCTTAAGGACATTTTGAGTCTCCTTTAAACCTGAAACTTAAAAACTTTTTTCGGCGGGTATCTTGTATTTTGCCCGGAATTCGGACTGTTTGTCTTCAGGAAGGGATTTCATAAAGGCCCTCCAGCCCGGGCACCAGTTGATATGCCAACGCCAGAGACGGCCCAAGAAAGATTTAGGTTTGAGGTCATACTTGGCACGCCAGGAACATTGATTGCATTTTGGTTCTGCCATTGCCTTCTCCTTTCTGTTTTTATTTCTATACCACTGTTTTCATCCTGAATCCGTTGGGCGAAGCCGCATCGATTACCTTATTAAGGGGCTTAAAGTAATATTGACCAAAATGGACCGAGGGGATCTTATTTTTGGAGTTGTCCACCCTAAGACTCGAAGCTTCTTTGCCGGGCCAAATATTTTAACTAAATCAGAAGCAGGCCTTCACCTATGCTCGAAACAGGCTACGGTGAAGGCCCTGCCTCGAATCAAACTTTGCTGGACTGGCCGAGATAGGGCGATAAGTTACCAGTTGGACAATCCCCCAAAATAAGATTCCCTCGGTCCAATTGAATGCAAGCCCATTAGTTTCATGACAAGACTATTATGAGGCCCTTTAATATGATATCTGTCATTTTCCCCGGGTAGGCGGTATTCCGGCCAGAGCCTTGGCCAGTTTCATCTTTTTATCCAAGGCACCTTCCCTAAAAATCATTACCCGTTGGGCTTGTGGTGAACCGGCCCCGTGCATGGACTCTACCAAGGCCGTGCCTCCGGTCATGGACTCGATCAGCCGTCCTATCTTGATCCGATCTTCGGTGGGGATATGCGCCACGCCGGAGAAATATTTTTTCACTAAACGGCCCGTATCTTCGCTCTTCAG
The DNA here is from genome assembly GCA_049520575.1 of Thermodesulfobacteriota bacterium. Classification (GTDB taxonomy): domain Bacteria; phylum Desulfobacterota; class RBG-13-43-22; order RBG-13-43-22; family RBG-13-43-22; genus RBG-13-43-22. The sequence continues at coordinate 17,727 of JBEKPQ010000037.1, forward strand.
ATCGTATTCGCTGGGCAAGGTGGCCAGAAATCCGCCGGCCAGGTCGGTAGCCAGCCGGGCTACCTCGAAATGAAAACGGGTCACATTCTGCTTGCCCACATTGGCCAGCATGGTATCCACCATATAAGCCCCGGAAGGGGTAGGACAGCCTTCAGCCGCACAGGCGATGGAAGAACTGTACAGGGTCTCACCCAGATGGATCATCTCGGTAATCTTGTCCCGCACATGGGAGGCCTTGTCCGTACCCTGGACTTGAGTCAGATAGGCCACGGCCCCGGTTAAGACATCGATCAGACCGGTCTTGCAGCCGCCGTAATTGGCCCGATGGTGGGCGGCAAAACGATAGACCAGGATGCCGGTGAATTCCGTTTCGCCGTTCATGAATACCCGCTCCCAGGGCACAAAGACATTTTCAAAGGCAATGACCGCCTCCCCGCCGACTCCCCCGAAGACGGGGTTTCCGGCATCGATCCGTTCTCTGTTGTCCTTGCGGTTGTCATTGGCTTGACGGCCGAAAATCATGGTCACCCCTGGGGCATTGGCCGGTACGGCGCAGACCAAAGCATAATCCTTGGATTTTTCATCCATGGCCGTTGTGGGCATGATCAGGATCTCGTGGGAATTGACTCCTCCGGTCATATGCAGTTTGGCCCCGCGGATCACCAGACCGTCTTCCCGACGCTCCACCACATGGACATATTGATCCGGGTCGATTTGTTCGGACGGGCCTTTGGAGCGGTCCCCTTTGGGATCGGTCATGGCCCCCACCACCATCCAATTTTCCTCTTGAACCCTGGTCAGCCATTTTTTAAAGCGCTCAAAATAATCCGTCTTGTACTTTTGGTCGATTTCATAAGCCACGGAATAGACGGCATTGATCCCGTCCAAGCCCACACAGCGCTGAAAGCAGGATCCGGTCTTCTGCCCCAGAAGGCGCAGCAGCTTGACCTTCTTGATCAGATCCTCCACATTCTGATGAACATGGGTAAATCGGCTGATGGTCTGGCCGGTTAAATGGGAAACGGCGGTGGCCAAATCTTTATATTCCGGGTCGTTGGCCAGGGCGTAGGTCACGGCCGCGGCCCGCACATGCGGGGCCGTAGCCGGATGGCGGGTCACATCTTTGATCCTCTTCCCTTTGTAATAGACGACGTGGTTTAATTTCCTTAAGCTCCTCAGGTAATCCTGGGCGGTTTTAATTTTCATGAGTAAGTCCTTTCCATTCCCACTTGCAAGCAATCCCACAAGGTAGGTTTTCACTAGATCGACTTTGATTTTTAGAAGAATTCAAGGCTCGGAGCCCGACGATAGCTTTTTGAAGTCTTGGTGTGGGGAGCTTCAATTTTAGAGAGTCGGATTATTTTCCCGTGCCTTGACTGAATCCGACCTTGTTACTTTTTATCCCTAGTCAAAGTTTTCCGCGCCCCTTTTAAATTCAAAAAGGATCCATTTCGGATCCTTTTTGAATATTTTCCCTTATTCCTGTGAGTTAAAAATCTCACCCTATTTCTTCGCAGGTTCGGTGTTCTTTCCTAATGCCTTGTCCTTTACCTTGGTGGCCGTTTCAACTGCTTTGTCTTTTACTTCAGTGGCCTCTTTCGCAGCCTTGTCTTTTACTTCAGTGGCCTCTTTCACTGCTTTGTCCTTTACTTCAGTAGCCTCTTGCACTGCTTTGTCCTTTACCTCACCGGCCTTTTCGACTGCCTTGTCCGCCGCCTCTTTGGCCTTGTCAGAGGCCTTCTGGCACCCTAAGGTTACGGAGAAGGAAAAAGCCAGCAACAAACAAAGTATCAACACCATTCCCCTTTTCATAACAACGATCACCTCCTTTCTTTAGTATTAGGCTAAAAAATAAAGTTAATGAAAAGCATCATAACATAAATTTATTTTAAAAAAAATTAAATTTCCATCCGATAATGAATTTATTGCGAAACCTTCCATGGAAGACCTCTTCTGTCTAGTCCTCAAAACAATAGCCCGTCACTCGGTCATCAATCCTATCAGTAGGAGTCAAGAGCAGACCCCCTTAAAAAGATGCCCTCCTTCCTTGCCTTCCTCCTAGTTTTATTCTTGACTCTCTATTTTTATTATTTTATCCTTCATTTCAATTTTTATCATTCAAATCGCAGCCAATATTTTTTTTAATGACGATAGAGGTTAAATTAACCCAAAGTGAGGTTTAAAAAATCAATCCGTCTTCCAAGTTGGCCGGTTTATCTCTCTTCTTAAAAAATAGTTTCTCAATCAAACATAACCAGTTGCCGAGCTGGAATTTTGCAAAGGTATAAAGCGCCGGTCCCTCCTGAAGGGAAAAGCCTGCAAAGTTCTGGCTAGAGATACACTAAAAGCAACCTTGGGGCAATACCAAGAAAAAAGCAGGACAGATAGATTGCTGGGGATTTTCTGGCTGATCCCTGGGATTATTGCCTCAGCCCGAATAAACCCGGCAAGGGTTTGATGATGTTGGATGAGAAGGACTTTTTTACTTTTAACAATTAAAAGGAGGAGGTTCAAAATGAAACTGATGGATAAGGGTATTTTCATTGTTGTCAGTATTCTTTTAGTTTTTTCCCTGACGGCCATGAGTCCGACCCGGGCCACAGCGGCGGTGAAGGACAAAAAGGCGGCGGTGAAAGTTGAAGTGCCGGCGGTTAAAGGCAAATTCGATATCAGCAAAATGAGTGACATGTCCGACTTTGATCCAAACAAGCCGGTGATCCCAACCGGAGACACCATCAAGATTGCCATTGTGGGTTCTTTTTCCGGACCGGCCGCGGCGGTGGGTGAATTATACTGGTCGGTGGCCAGTTGGGTATCCCACGACATCAACAAGAGGGGAGGCATACTGGTCGATGGCAAAAAGAAGCTGGTCCAGATCATCAAGGCCGATCATATGTCCAGGCCGGACCAGTGCAAGAAGATCTGTGAGCAGATGGTCCTGCAGGAAAAGGTTTGCGCCTTTTGGGGCACCGATGGCAGCAATATGGCAAAGATCATGAACGAGGTGGCCGATAAATATCATGTTATTTCCCAGAACTTTACTTCCTTATCCGACGAACTTATGAATGCCCAATATTTTTCCCGTTATGCCTTCATGACCCAGTTTTCGACTTCTCAGGTTGGAAGGAGCTTCGCCTATTTTTACGGCCAGATCAGGAAAAAAGAAAAAAAGTTTTACATTCTCAACCAGGATTACATGTATGGTCATGACATTTCTGAATCGTTTAAAAAGGGTTTAAAAGAATACTATCCCCAGGCCCAGATCGTCGGCGAGGATTATCATAAGCTGTTTCTGACGGACTTTGCGCCTTATCTATCTAAGATCAAAGCTTCAGGAGCAGAGGTGATTTACTCCGGAGACTGGTATCCAGACTCGGCCAATCTCCTAAAACAGGCCAGACAAATGGGGGTCACGATTCCCTTTGCCCACGTTTTCATGGGTGACACCACGACGCTTACTACGATTGGAATCGAAGGTTCGAAAGGATTGCAGGGAATCGGTTCTTTCGGGAATGGTAACCCGGCCTTCAAGACCAAGCAGGATATCAAATTATATAAAGCCTGGAACGACCTGTGGAAGACCAAATTTAAAGCGCCTTATAACGAACCGATCTACGAGCATGGTTTGGGCCGTTGGACGATGGATTTCAATTGGCTTTTGAGTGTGATCGAAAGGGCCGGAAGTACGGACCCCGAAAAGATTATCAAGGTCTGGGAGGGGGATACCTATCAATTTGCCAACGGTCAGGTGGTGAAAATGCGGGCCTGTGATCATATGGTTATCGAGGACATTTATATAGTCGAGTTTGTCCCCCCAGATCAACAAAGACAGTCTTTCAATATTCCGCCTTATTATTGGTCGAATAAATATTCCTTTTTCGGTCCCGCAAGCAGGATCCCGGCGGAAAAGGTCCTTCCCTGGATGGATCCGAAATTGGAACGCTGCAAAGGAAAGAGCCCAGCGGGAGATTAAGAGCAAAAGGAGGGGAAATAGAAGGCCGATCTCCTGTTATGAAAAAAACAAAATGCCTTCACTCTGACTGATGATTTTTTATTTTTGAGAATCGGGGACGGGTTCAGATTAAAAAGATAAGGCATCAAATATGAACCCGCTCTATTCTCTTTAGTGATAGGATTGGGGTCAGCCTTAACCTCAAGACGATTAGCGGAAAACCGGGGGTAAAAGCTGCAGATAGTCCTGGCCGGTTATGGCCTTGGCACAAAGAAAGGCTGAGTGAGCCGCCCCCTCGATGCCGCCTTCGTTGAGGCGCTGGCCGTAGGTGTCACCGGCAAAAAATAATCCCTCTACCGTAGGACACTTAACATCCACCCACTCATCTTCCGGGTGTCTCCAAAGTATGCAGGTATCGCCAACCGTAAACAGCATCCATTCCAGCGATTTCCGCCAGCCCGGAAAGGCTGTATCGGCAAACTTCAACATCCGGTCAATCACGCAATTGACCTTCTTTTTATCATGGGATTCGCTGGCCAGGATACTGCTGGCCATACCCATCAGGTGCTTGCCTTCAGGCGCGGAGGTAGGGGCCATAGCCGACATGGCTACGATGTCCAGGGGCACATGACCCCTGAACAGCCCTTCGCTCTCGGGAATCAACATGGAGGTATGGTAGAAAGACCTGGGGTCCACCGTAAGCTCGCAAAATTCATGGAGAGGTTTTGTCATGCCGAACTGGCCGGCGACCATGGAAGTATGAATGATCTTTTTAGTTAACCTAACGAAATCCGCCGGCAGGAGATTCTCGGGGATGAGTTTCAACAAGGCCTTTGGCGGGAGGGTACAGACGACCAGCGGGGCACTGATTTCCATGGTTTTGCCGTCCATTTCAGTGACCACACCCATCGCCTTTCCATTCCGGATGATAACCTCTTTGACCGCAGCATTGGTAACGATGTCTCCTTCGGCGTCTTGGACTACAGCGGCAAAACCCTCGGTAATAAAGCGGTGTCCGGGCGCCCCGGCGAAGGCCCAGGACCCATTGGTGATATGCACCCCGGTCTCCTGGACTTGTAGAAATACCTTCAGGCTCTCTCCGGCAGAGTTCAAGGCCGGGTCATTAATGATCGTCTGGAAAGTCCCCATGGCATAGTGGAACTCCTGGGCCAGTTCACTTGAAGTGATCCCTTCCACCCAGTCTTTCAAGGTCACGTGGTCTAATTTTTCAGCTTCGGCAATCGAGCGTATCTGGAGCTTGTGCTTATGGACCTTGACCATCTCATGGTAATCTTCGTCGCTCATCCAACCGTATTTGTTTCTCCGGCCGACGATATGAGGCTTCCAGTCATGGTCATACCAGACAAAACAGACATTGGGATAAAAAATCGAAGCCTTGTTAAACAGGGCCAGGGCTTGGCTGACACGTCCTCGGTTGGTATACCAGGCACCCCGGCCGCCGGCTTCGAGCACATACCCAGCCAGCATTTTCTTTTGGATCATGAAGGACAGATCAGGCTCTGTCCGATCGCTGACCCAGGAATGGGCCGACAGGGCCAGCGTCTTACGAAACCGGTCGGCATCAACAATCCCTTCCCCGCGGAACGATGTAGCCCGCCCCCCGATCTGAGACGAGGCCTCGAGGATGAGAACCTTCTTGTGAGCCTTGTTGGATAACAGGGCCCCGACGGCTGAACCGGCTATCCCGCAACCGACAATAATAACATCGTAGCTTTTTGAAATTTTTGAAGTCATCTTCCCTCCAGCAAGATTTCGTGAATGTAGATTGGTAAAGGATTTACGGGGATAAACTTTCTTTGTCCTGAATCGGTTTTTTGTCTTTCATGATATTTTGAATTAAATCGGTTATCCTGTCAAAGGCTTTGACTTTCATATTAATCTTGGTCACGGAATGTTGCTTTCCGTTGATTTTCACCGAAAGGTAGGCAGAAGAGCCATCCCTAATTCTCGGGTTGGTGTACAGTTCATTTAACCCAAAGAAATTGTTGATTTCAATGGCTTTCATTAAGCGTTGCAATTCATTTTTCGTCAAAAGGAAGTGCTCGATCCGCCTGTTGCCAGAACCTCTCCGGCCGCTTGTTCTTTCAGAGGCAACCGTGCCATCGGCCCTGATGGAACAGGTGCTTCTTCCCCGTTCCGCATGGGTGGCCCCCCAGCCGTAGACGATTTCCAGATCTTCCGGAATGCCGGGCAGCGCCTTAACCTGGCTCGTTTCCAGAGGCTCCTCTGCCCGAGGAACGGTTGCGCTCATCAACAGACACCCGATCGTGATAGCCAACACTCCGGCATATTTAATAAAATTCCTTCCGAACCGGTTATTGCCCGGTATCCGCCTCAGATCTTTTTTGGTGGCCTTTTGATTCATATCTGTCTCCTTTTCTTTTGAAGGAAGCAAAGGGTTCGCCGAAGCAGGTAATAGTAAAGCAATCCGTTTCTAATAGTTGGTCAAGACTTCATTGGGCGCTATACCCAGTTTGACCAGTTCATCCCGGCTCTGTTCCTGCATGGCCTTCATTCCGCAGATTAAGGCAACTGGGTGATTTAGTTTCTTAAAGGCCTCCTGGAAATGAAGGTGTATATATCCGGTCTTTCCAGTCCAATTCGTCCCCTCGGGGCGGCTGATGGTCAGTGTGATCTGGATACCCGATTTCTCCCAGTCCTTTATTTCATTGGGGAAGGGGAAGTCGCCGGGGAATCTAACACCGTATATCAATAACACTTTCCCGGATTGTCCTCGCTGGGCGCAAAGGTGTCTTATGACACTTCTCATTGGAGCAATAGCACTACCTACCGCTGCGATAATGAAATCACGCCCAAAATAGTCATCTACGGGGAAGCCTTTGCCAATAGGTCCCTTCCCTTGTATTTTATCACCTTTATTCGCTCGGAACAAAGCGGCTGACACGCCCTTGCCGTCCTTCACCAGGACTTCCAGGCCATTCTTGTCATCCGGCGCGGAGGCGATGGCATAGTACGATTCCCCGATTCCCTCCATCCCGAGAATGGCTACCTGTCCCGGGATAAAAGACCATTTCTTTTCTGCCTCCAATGAGATGAGGCGCATCTGCTCCGTCTCTGTCGTTACTTTCTTGACCGTAAAAATAGTCGGGCCTGCGTCCATATTCTTTAACCCTCCTTTTTCACTCCAATTGAATTGATAGAAATTGTTTTTTGATAAGAAGAGTATAAGGCAAGAAAAAGACTGGGGCAAGGAGAAAAGCAGAGCGGAAGGGGAGGGGACAAAGGGTGTCCTTTTCTCTATTCAGGCAGGAATCAAAAGACTTTCTTTGGGCTGTTGGTCGCGTGTTCTGACGGTTCGCTGTTTTTGGGGCCTATTTGGACGATCATAACATACCCATGCAACTAACGCAACAATATCCCGGATTACGAAAATTTCCTCACCTGAATGAATTCAATGAGTACACCTAAGACTTATCCAAAATCATGCGAACATCTAGGCCCAGGCAGCCTTCTTTCTCCAGGAATACGCGCAGAGGATTAATGTCAATCTCGCGAATTTCGGGGAGATCACATAGTAGCTGGGAAAGCCGCAGCAGAACTTCAGATACCGCTTCCAGATCGGATGGGTTTGCCCCTCGAGCTCCTTTAAACATAGCTATTCCGCGAACCTCGTTGATCATCTCCACGGCCTCCCGGGGGGATATGGGAGCTACACGTAAAGAGACCTCGCCAAAAATTTCCACAAAAATTCCTCCCAACCCGACCAGGACTACAGGACCGAACTGGTCATCTTGCCGTCCGCCGATGATGAGCTCTCTTCCTCCGGTGGCCATGGGCTGAATCAGGACGCCTTCAATTTTAGCCTCGGGGTAGGCTTGGGCAATTCGTTTAAGCATGTCCCGATAGGCATCGGCCACGCCGGCTTCAGTGCGCAGATTCAGCTGCACCCCACCGACATCGGATTTATGTGAAATGGCCTTGGAGATTATCTTCATGGCTACCGGGAAACCCAACTGCTTGGCCGCTTTGACGGCCTCCGCTTCATCCGGAACCGGAATGCCCTTGATCATAGGAATGCCATATTGGTTCAAGACCTCGCCTGCTTCGTGCAGGAAGAGATCTCTTTTCTCCTTTTTCGCTTTTTCGAGAAGCGATCTGACCGTCTCCCTGTTTACCGGGAAAGCGTCCATATTTCGGGGTTCGCGGGTCTGTTCGATTTCGGCATAATACCGGTAGTTCAACTCCAAAGCCCGAACGGTCTCTACGACCTGGGTGAATATCGGAAAGTTCAGATTCCTTTTCAGCCAAGCCACATCCTGATCTTCCGTGGAAACGTATACGGCCACCGGTTTCTGATATTGTTTGGAAAGCTCTCTTATTCGGGCCAGAAGCTCCCGGGATTTCGGTCCTTCGACCAAAGGGATTATAGTATGAAGGAAGACAATACCGTCAACTCCATCTTCAGTTAGAGTACGTTCGATGATGCGCAGAAAAAAATCCAAGTCAAAGAGGTCTCCGAGGTCCAACGGATTGGTCAGCTTAATCACCGAGGCCCGGAAATGTTTTTCAATCTCTTCGATGAAGGCTTTGGGGAACTGGGCCAGGTTAAAGCCCACAACTTCGCAGGCATCGGCAGCAATCACCGCATGGCCCCCGGAACGGGAGATGATGGCCAGGTTCCTGCCGCGCATCGGCGGCAAATGTATAATTTTAAGGTCATTGCCTAATGTCGTGGAATCGTTTACCCGTATGATCCCGCACTGACGGAAGGCGGCTTCGACCACCCGATCATTGCTGGACAGGGAAGCTGTGTGCGAAGCAGCAATCGATTTGCCGAACTGACCGATGTTGGCTTTGGAAGCCAAGATGGGCTTGCGGGACTTGCGGGCCACCTCCATGAGTTTGCGTCCGTTCCGGATCCCTTCCAGATGGAGGTAGATATAATTCGTGGCCGGGTCCTCGATAAAATATTCGAGGAACTCTTCGGTCTGGATGTTGAGCATGTTCCCGGCCGAAACAAATTTACTGAGTCCCAGACCTTCATTCCCCATCAGGTTGAGCACGGACATGCCCACACCTCCGCTTTGAGAGATCATGGAAATGTCCCCTTTTTGGACATTAGGATTCAGGGGAGTAAAAGGTGTGCAAAGGCCGTTTTCTTTATTGATTACCCCGATGCAATTCGGGCCGACGAAACGGATGCCCCATTTTTCAGCCACCTGGATAATCTTTTCCTCAAATTTCTTGCCTTCCCCTCCGTACTCGCGAAACCCGGAGCTCTCCACGACCGCCCAGCGGATTCCCTTCTGCCCGCATTCATCAAGTACATCGGCGACTGTTCGGGCCGGGGTAAGTATGACGGCCAGGTCCACCTGATCGGGAATATCCAAAACGGTTTTATAGATTCGCCTTCCCGCAAAGGCCCCTCCCTTCGGCCCGACTTCATAAATAATTCCTTGAAAACCAAATTGGGTGAGGTTATAAACGATTCCAAGTCCCAAATTGTCCGCGGAAAGGGAAACACCAATTACCGCGACACTCTCAGGGTAAAAAATATGGCGCATCATTCCCCCCATTGATGTGATTCGATTCTTCATAGGATCCCCTTCGACTCGATGACGCCGGCCACTTTGGCCGAACCCGCAAGCCGGATATTATGCAGCTTTATTTCTTCGCGTAAAAGTATCCGACGATCTTCCTCGGTCGTCTTTTTAGAAAGCTCCTGTCTTCGGGTCTGGACGGCAAAATAGTTTTGACCTAAAGCGACAATTTCTTTCGAGGGATCTGCGTTTTGAACGATGAGATAACAAGCATACTGGGAAAGCAACACTGTTTTGATGGGACGCTGGGCTCCACTGCCGATAGTGACCATTTCGGTGACATCAACGAAATGGTCCTCGATGCGGTGGCTGCTATTGAAACAGGCCAACCTGGCTTTACCGAGGACGGCCTCAAAATTTCGATAATCGCTGTACCCCAGCGCTATGGCAAAGTCTCGGCTGGACCAGTATTCTGCGCCGGCTGAATTTATGCGCCGGATGCCTTCAAAGGGAGAGAGGTCCCCGGCTACCGGAATGGTTTCTCTTCCTTGGTTCATGTTTCACCTCCACTTCAAGACGCTCATTTCCCCTACGTTCCATTCAACAGCCTTCATCTCTTCTTGATCCCCATGATTTCACGGGCTTCATCCGGGGTGGCCGGTGTTCGGCCGAGGCATTCGGCTATCCTGACCGCAACTTCCACCAGTTCATAATTACCCTTGGCCAGTTCCCCTTTCGGCATCCGGATATTGTCTTCGAGACCAACCCTCATATGACCACCAAGCAGGCAGGATTGGGTGACGCTGGGGAACTGTTCGAGACCAACACCACAGGTAGTAAAGACGGCTCCTTTAGGAAGAGCGTGCACCATGGTGACAAAGGCATCGGCCCTGAAGGCTGCACCGCCGGCCACCCCCCAAACAAAATTAAAGATCATCGGGTCGGAGAAAAACCCCTGTTTGGCTATAAGCAAAGCATTGTCGATGCCCCCGAGGTCATAGACCTCAATTTCGGGTTTGATACCGTTTGCCTCCATAGCCTTTCCGAATTCCTGGAGCATGGTGAAAGTGTTTTCGAAGACACCGTCCTGAAAGAGCTGGCCGGTTTTTCGATCGACGAAGCTGAAATTCATAGTATTGGTATTCAGGGAAGCCATCTCGGGTTTGACTGCCAAAACCTGAGCCAACCTCTTTTCCTTAGTCGTATCGAAAGCCAGTCCCGAGCTTAAGTTTACTATCAGCTCCGGGGTTCTCTCCCGAATGGCATTGTAGGTTGCCTTGACCCGCTCAATATCATGGGTGGGGATACCGTCATCCTGCCGAGGATGCACATGAACCATGGCCGCACCGGATTTCCAGCATTTGTGGGCTTCTTCGGCAAACTCTTCTAAGGTGTAAGGTACATGGGGATTTTGATTTTTAAAGGTGCCGGCCCCTGCCAGCGCCGCGGTAATAATTACTTTTTTAGACATGATTTTTTGGCCACTCCTTTAACCTGCTGGAATCTAAAAATTTAAAACCATGGCCTCAGGTTTGTTGTCAGCGATGAACATGAAAATCGTTTTGACCCTCTTCCCTCACTTTTATTGCCAACCGCTTCTGGCACCAGGTCTTTTGGCCGGCGCGGGTCCGACAGGCCAACGAAATCCTAATTCCATGGCCGTATTGACATCCTCGGCTGTGGCAATACCCTCTTCGATGATCTTCATGGCTTCCTTTCTGGCTGCTCCCCAGACCCGGTTGCCTATAAAACCCGTATCACCCGGAACATCCTTCACGCGAACAGGCGTTTTCCCCCAGCTTTTACTCAGCTCCTCTATGAGCACGATCACATCTTCAGTCACATCCTTCGTATATATCACTTCCACTAACTTCATAATATTGGCGGGGCTGAAGAGGTGCATGCCGATAAATCTGTCCTGGCGATTGGTCACCGCGGCCAGGTCGGCAATCGTGTATTTTGAGGTATTGCTGGCAATAACAGCCTCTTTTTTCAGAATTGCGTCAAGTTCCTTGAAAACCTTAAGTTTCATATCCTTGTTTTCAATGGCCCCGTCAGCACCTCCTCCGATGGCCTCGATAATCAGGTCACAATCTTTCAGGTCCTCTATCTTGGTGGTGAAATTGAGAAGAGAGAGGGCCTTGTCCATTTCTTCCCGAGTGGTTTTCCCTTTTTCCACGGCGCCCTTAATGCCGAATCGTCCGTTAATAATGGTGTTTTTTGCTTTCTCACAAATCTCAACCGTAAGATCGCGGACCATCACTTTATAACCAGCCAGAATGGCCGACTGTGCGATCCCTCCGCCCATGACTCCTGCGCCCACGATGCCGATACATTTAATATCTCCCAGTTTCATCGGTCTCTCCTCCTTTTCACAGTTTAACAATTAATTGGTTTATTAACCCTTGTCCCATCTACCGGGCTCGGAATTGAACCCTGATAATAAGCAGA
>JBEKPQ010000038.1:0-31135 GCA_049520575.1 Thermodesulfobacteriota bacterium
TTTTATGATAGAAACGCTATTTTGTCAAGTAATTTCATATAATTAAATTACTTTGACGTGTTATTTGTCAATACACCCTTTTCAAACACGCAGGATTTTGATAGGGTTTTTCAACAGCCCCACAGCATCTGGTTATTATCGATCATGGAGAGACGATGGATACGGCAGCCTAGGAATCCTTCCCCTTTCTCTTAAAACCAAACAGGTGGGATGAGGAGGTAGATATCCCGATCGCCCCGGAGGCAAGAATTTCATCTATCTCTTCTTTCTGGGTGATCAACCCCCCGGCTATGATCGGTATAGAGGTAATCGTCCTTATTTTTTTCATGACCTTGGGGAGAATCAGACCGGGAAGGATTTCCACGGCGTCGGGACTTGATTTTTCAATGACCCCGAGTCCTCCGTTCAGAGACTCCGAATCCAGCACGAATACCCTCTGAATAGAGATCAGATCTTCTTTCTGCCCGCTTTTGATAAGATTGCTGCGGGTGGTAATGATTCCATTGACCTGACTCTCTTGAGCCAAAAACCGGATTCCCGGGGCATCTTTTCCGATACCCTTTATTAGATCGATATCGACGAAAACCTGTTTCTGATACTTCCTCGCCTGTTCAACAATATAAGGAAGGTCGAAGATCGTTCCTCCCAAGATAAAGAGAACATTCGTGTCCTTCAGGGCCAGGAACTTAATACGGTCAATATCTCGAAAAGCCGCAATGACCGGCTTGTCTCGCAGAAGCGATAATAAATCCAATGTCTGTCTCCTTTCACTATCCATCAATAAGATTTCCGGGCTATTTCGGGTGTCCATTCCTTTTAACGATTAATATCGTCAGGCCTGAAAAAAATCGAGAGCTGAATCTTATTCCACCCAATCAAAAGTTCGGGAAACGGCCTTTTTCCACCCGGCATACAGTTGATCCCGTTTGGGCGCTTCCATACAAGGTTGCCACTCTTTTTCTTTACCCCAGTTAAGGCGCAGTTCGTCTAAATTTTTCCAGAAACCAACGGCCAGGCCGGCGGCGTAGGCGGCACCCAGCGCCGTGGTTTCAGCCACCTTCGGACGGATAACCGGGACATCCAACAGATCCGCCTGAAATTGCATCAGCAGTTCGTTGAAAACCATCCCGCCGTCCACCTTAAGGGCCTTCAGACGGATCCCGGAGTCTTTTTCCATGGCGTCAAGCACTTCACGTGTCTGATAGGCGGTGGCTTCCAGCACGGCCCGTGCCAGATGACCTTTGTTGATGAAACGCGTCAGACCGACGATGACACCCCGGGCATCAGACCTCCAGTAAGGGGCAAACAGCCCGGAAAAAGCCGGTACGAAATAAATACCGCCGTTGTCGTCGACCGTGCGGGCCAAGGCCTCCACGTCGGCTGATTTGGAAACCAGGCCCAGGTTGTCGCGCAGCCATTGCACCAGGGCACCGGCGATGGCGATCGAGCCTTCCAGGGCATAAACGGCCTTCTGCTTGCCGATCTTATAACCCACGGTGGTCAGCAGTCCGCTGGTACTGGGGACCGGACGTTCGCCCATATTCAGAAGCATAAAACATCCGGTTCCGTAAGTGTTCTTGGCCTCGCCGGGATTAAAGCAGGTCTGTCCGAACAGGGCCGCCTGCTGGTCGCCCAGATCACCAGCCACCGGCACACCCTTGAGGATACCCTTCGCCTCGCCATAGACCTCCGATGATGAACAAATCTTCGGCAGCATGGCCCGAGGGATATTCAGCAACTGCAGTATTTCATCATCCCAGTCAAGATGGTTCAGATTCATCAGGAGCGTCCGCGAGGCATTGGTTACGTCGGAGACGTGCAGGCCGGTCAGATTCCAGATGAACCAAGTATCGATATTTCCGAAAAGCAGTTCGCCGTCCTCCGCCTTCCTTTGAGCACCTGGGACGTTTTCCAGAATCCATTTTATTTTAGGGCCAGAAAAATAGGTGGTCAGAGGAAGGCCGGTTTTCCCGCGCAATCGATTCTGACCTCCATGCTTGGCCAGTTCGTTGCAGATAACATCCGTGCGTGTATCCTGCCAAACGATGGCATTGTAGATAGGTTTGCCGGTAGCTTTCTCCCAGACAACCGTGGTCTCGCGCTGATTGGTCACACCGATGGCCGCAATATCATCTCCGGTAACATTGGTTTTGGCCAAGGCTTCGCGGATGACTTCCCTTGTGTTGTTCCAGATCTCCAGGGGATCATGTTCCACCCATCCCGGCTTGGGAAAGATCTGTAGATGTTCTTTTTGCGACAGCCCGACGATTTGGCCGGTGTGATCGAAAACGATGAAACGATTACTGGTCGTACCCAGATCGACTGCACCGATGTATTTGGCCATGTCTACCCCCTTCAGAACAAGAGTTTTTTAGTTCGGAGTAATGAGTTCGGTGTAAAGGCCATCTCCTCACTCCGAACTCACCACTCTGAATTTATTTTTATTTTTCCTCCAACCTTTCCGCCAGATAGGTATAGAGATCTTTCACACCGATATCAATGTTTTCTCCCATTTTAGCACAGGTCAGATGAATCCGACATTTGGGACAAGCGGTAATCAGTTCTTTCGCACCGGTTTGCTGAGCTTCCATGAGTCGTTCGGTCTGAATGACCTTGGAACAACTGGAACATTCCATCCAGGCGCTGGTCCCGCAGCAAAGGGCATTCTCTCTGGTCCTCTCCATTTCAATGAGTTTCGTTCCTGAAACCAACTTTATTAATTCCCTGGGCGGTTCATAAATCCCGGCCCAACGTCCTAAGCGGCAGGGGTCCTGATAGGTGACTGCACCATCGGAAAACGGTTTCAGCTTCAACCCTGACTTAGGTATTTCACGGGCAAAAAATTCGGCCAGATGTACAACCTCGAAGGGCAACTCCCCAACGTATTTAGGATAATAATATTTAAAGGTCGAATAGCCTTCCGGACAACTGAACAGGACGGTTTTGGCTCCCGAGGCCTTTATGATCTCAAGGTTCCACAAGGCCAACTCCAGGAAAGTGTCCTCTTCGCCGCACCAGAGGGCATCGTGCCCGCAGCACCTTTCATCATTGCTGATGACCGGTTCTATTCCGAGTCGATTCAATAGAGTTAATGCGCTTCGGGCGCTGTCCAGCGGTGATATATTCAGATAGTGAAAGGTAATATCAAAATAAGGCAGGCAGCCGATAAAATAAAAATACTCTCCGGTTGATTTGAATTTTCCCGCTTTTTCCGCCCACTCCGTACGCTTTTGTTGAAGGAGATGTCTCTGCAATCGGGCAATGGTTTGATGAATGCCGTGATGGCTTTCCATTGGTGGATTCCCGGCTTCCCGTGCTCGGTATCGAAAGGAGCGGTTGAATTCCGAGATATCGATCAAAGCCGGACAGCGTGTATTGCATTGAGCACACCCCAGACAAGCCCAGGTCTCCCGGCTTTGCAGAATATCGGCCTCAAGACCCATGGCCGTCCGATTAATGATCTGTTTAGGGGAAAACAAAGGATTTTCACGGCTGACCGGGCAGGTTCCGACACAATTACTGCATTCCATGCATTTGGCAATCTGCTCTTCTTTCAGACTGGGCAGTCTTTTTTCAAGATCGCTTTCATCCGCTACCGTGAGTCCTTTAAAATCCCAAGTTCTCTCATCAGGAACAGCTTTTCCCCCCAGCCCTTGGAGAAATTGAACAAACTCTTGGATCTCCTTGGCAAACTCAGCCCCTTCCGAGGCGGAAATCCATTTGACCTTTAGCCGCCGTTCGTCAATCCCTAACAGGCGCAGATATTCCCAGGTTTCTTCGATCCCCTTTTGGCACTTCACATTACCTTCCAGGTAATGGCAGTCGCCGAGGTGACACCCGGAAACCAAAACGCCTTGCGCACCTTCTAAAAAGGCACGCAGGAGAAAGCCTGAATGAATTCGTCCCGTGCACATAATCCGCACCAGGCGCACATTGGGCGGATATTGGATGCGTGAAATCCCCGCCAGATCGGCCCCGGCATAGGCACACCAGTGACAAACGAAGGCGATGATTTCAGGCTGTTCAGTTAAAGACATACAATGCTCCAAAATTCAACTTTTCTGCCACTCTTAATCTTATTAGTCGTCATTCCGGCTCTCGCCGGAATGACAAAAATGGGCAATCAACGACTTCTAAAAAACCATCAAGGAAAAAGTATTAAGAAACTCTTTCTCGAAAAGCCCTGATCATTCCATCGATCTGGTCATCCTGAAAATGGGCCGGAGATGCTGCACCTGTAGGGCAAGCCACATTACAGGCCCCGCACCCCGTGCATAGACTTTTGTTCACCACAGCCGCCTTCCGCCCATCCTCGTCTTGTTCCACGCGGATAGCCTCAAACAAACAGGCCTTCTCACATTCGTAGCAACCCCGGCAGAGATCCGTATCCACCTGGGCAACCATCCCCTCAGTGGTCATCATTTCTTTGGAAAGGATGGTCATAGCCCTGGCGGCGGCCCCCCGGGCCTGGGTGATGGCCTCAGCAGCGAATTTGGGCCCTTGGGCCAGACCACATAAATAATGACCCGGTTTGATAAAATCCAGAGGCCTCAGTTTCGGATGGGCCTCCATAAAAAATCCATCCTGATCCAGGGGAAGACGCAGGATTTCTGCAAGTTCTTTCTCCTTGGGGTTGGGTCGGATGGCCGTATTTAAAACCAGCAGGTCCGCTTTCAACTGTACCGGAAGGCGGAGTTGTTGATCAAATACCTTTACCTGCAGCCCGTCATTCTCCAAGGTGACTTCCGGTTTCTGGTCCCTCACATACGGGAAAAAGCGTACCCCTTGGAGCCGTGCCTGGTGGTAATAACTTTCTCTAAATCCGAAAGTACGCATATCTCTATACAGAATCGAAACCTGGGCATCCGGATTTAACGATTTGAGCTTCAGGCTGTTTTTCACCGCCCCGGTACAACATACCCGGCTACAATAGAGATGATCTGGTTCCCTGGAGCCCACGCACTGAATCATCACTATCCGCAAATATTGTTTGGCCTTCTCGGGCTTCAAAACCAAAAGGGATTCAAACTCCTTTCGAGTCATTACCCGGTGGTCTTTTCCATAAAGATATTCCTCGGGCTGGTATTCCTGGCCGCCTACAGCAACAATGGTCACGCCATGAACGATCTCTTTCGCTTCATCCTCCTTCAAAATCGTGGTGGTCAAATGGCCACAAACGCCGTGGGTTTCAACCACTTCGGCATTGGCGTAGACGGTAATCAACGGCTCTGTTTTGATTTTATGAATCAAGTCCTGAACATATTGGGCCGGATCCGCACCGTCTTCCGTATAATAAAGGGTGCGGGCATTCCCTCCTAATTCAGGCGTTTTTTCTATCAGCACAGACTCATACCCTTGCTCGGCAATAGTCAAGGCCGCCGTTAGTCCGGCCAGTCCGCCTCCGATCACCAAAGCCCTTTGAACAACCGGATAATGCGTTTCCGTTAAAGGTTGCAAAAGCCGCGCCCGGGCAACAGACATGCGCACCAGGTCGAGGGCCTTTTGGGTCGCCGCTTCCGGTTCATTTCGATGCACCCAAGAGTCATGTTCGCGGATATTAGCTAATTCAAAAAGATACGGGTTGAGCCCGGCTTCACGTAACGTGTTGCGAAACAGCGGTTCATGGGTGCGTGGGGTACAGGAGGCCACCACCAGACGATTGAGGTGATGCTCGTTTATAAGCCGTTTGATTTCGCGCTGCTGATCGGTCGAGCAGGCAAACATGGCGTTGGCGGCATAAATCACATTGGGCAAAGACATTACATAATCGACGATACGGTCTACGTCCACTACCCCGGCGATGTTGGTTCCGCAATGACAGACCAATACCCCTATGCGGGGTGCTTCCCCGTTCACACTCCGCTCCGGCCTTTGCACCACCCGGCTGATACGCGAACCGCGCACATCGGAAAGCAGTGCGGTGGCGCCTGCCGCAGCGCTGCTGCCCTGTTGGACTGTCTCCGGAATATCTTTGGGCCCTTGAAAAACACCGGCCACAAAGATACCGGGCCGTGATGTCGCCGCCGAGTCCAACGGATGGGTTGCGCAATATCCATAGGGATTAAGCTCAAGACCTATCCTTTCAGCCAGGTTCACCGCCGATTGATGGGCGCATAAACCTACGGACAAGACCACCAGATCGAACTCTTCCATTTGTATCCGGTGTTCATCATGGCTGTAAGTGACTTGCAGCCGGTCGGTTTCCGGTATCGGGACTACTCGTGAAACCATAGAACGCACATATCGCACGCCGGATTCCGATTCGGCGCGTTCATAGAAACGGTCGAAGCCTTTGCCCTGAGCCCGCAGGTCGATAAAAAAAATCTTGGCCTCAACTTGAGGATCATGTTCTTTGGTAATCATGGCCTGCTTGGTGGCCGACATGCAGCAAACCGAGGAACAATAATTTCGATCGATGCCAACATCCCGCGATCCGACACATAGAATCCAAGCCATTCGGTGCACCTTTTTCCCATCCGAAAGGCGTTGGATGCGGCCGGAAAAAGGGCCGGCTGCCGAAAGCATCCGTTCGTATTCCAGAGTTGTCATAACATTGGGCCACAAACCGTAACCGTATTCAGGCTTGAGCCGGGCGTCAAAAGGTTGAAAACCGGCGCTTACAATAACCGCCCCGGTTTGTAACTCTTCATAGCGCTGCTCCATTTCGTGGTCCACCGCCTGAGCCGTACAGACCTCCACACAGCGATAGCATTCGCTGCATAAACCGCACTGCAGGCAACGCTTGGCTTCTTCCCGGGCCTGGGCTTCAGTAAACCCTGTTTGCACTTCATCAAAAGAACGTCTGCGCACATCAGGAGCCAGCCGCGGCATCTTGGTCCTTTGAAGCGACGCGTGAGGCCCGGCGGGAATTTCGGCTGGCCGACGGTCTCTTTTCCGGCCTGCCGCCAAATCCTCGCCACGCAAAAATCGGTCTATAGAGACAGCGGCCTCGTGGCCGGCCCGGACGGCTTCAACAACGGTGGCAGGACCGGTAACCGTATCCCCTCCGGCAAAGATCCCAGGAATGGATGTGGCCAATGTAACCGGATCTGCGACCAATGTTCCTTGGCGGGTAACGGCCGGCTTGTTGTCTTCATGGTCCTGATCAAGAAAACTGAGATCGTTAGTGAGATCGATGGCGTTGATCACACAGTCAATGGGCATCTCATATTCGGAATCGGGAATCGGCACCGGCCTCGGCCGGCCGCTTGGATCAAGTTCTCCCAGTTTCATTCGCTGGCAGCGAATTTGTCCCACCCGCCCATCATCGTTCGGCAATAATTCAACAGGAACCGTTAGAAAATGGAAATGAATCCCTTCCTCCTGCGCCTCCGCAACTTCTTCCTCGTTGGCCGGCATCTCTTTGCGGCTGCGCCGATAGAGCACATGGACTTCTTGGGCTCCAAAGCGCAGGGCAGTGCGGGCCGCATCCATGGCCACATTGCCTCCGCCGATCACCGCCACCCTGGTCCCAAGAGTCAGCCCCTGCCCGCTGTTGACCGCCTTGAGGAAATCACCACCTGAGTAAACATTCTTTAAATTCTCCCCCGGAACATTCAACGGTCTGCCATTTTGAGTCCCAACGGCGAGGAAGATGGCCGCATAACCATCCTGCCGCAGACTGCCGATGGAAAAGTCCTGGCCCAGAGATACTCCGGTACGTATTTCCACCCCCAATTTTCTGATGATCTCGATCTCGGCCTGTAAAATATCCCGGGGCAGACGATACTCGGGAATACCGTAACGCATCCAGCCCCCGGGTTCCGGCATAGCTTCAAAGACACATACCTCATGCCCTTCAACAGCCAGATAATAAGCAGCGCTAAGGCCGCCGGGACCGGCACCGACCACCGCCACCTTCCTGTTCTTGGATTCTTTTTTGGCAGGAAGGTAGGGTGACTCGGCGTTCAGATCAAGGTCAGCCACAAAGCGATGCAAATATTCGGTGGCTACCGGCTCGTCTAACTGCCTTCGGTTACAAGCCTCTTCACAGGGATGTGGGCAGACGCGACCGCATATGGCTGGGAAAGGGTTATTTTGTTTGATCAGTTGTAAGGCCTCTTGATAACGCCCCTGGGCGATTAGAGAGATATAGCCCTGTACGCTTATTCCCGCCGGGCAAGCCTGTTTACAGGGCGATACGCCGGTCTTGTCAATGGCAAAGGCCGCTGGAACGGCCTGGGGGAAATGCTGATAGACGGCTTTGCGGGAATTCAAACCCAAGTCGAAGTCGGCCGGCAATTCCACCGGGCAAACTCGGGCGCATTCACCGCAGGCGGTACAGCGGTCTTCCCTGATAAATCTCGGTTCACGCTTAATCTTAATAGTAAAATTTCCGGGCCCGCCATCGATACCCTCAAGCGAAGTGCGGGTGAGGATTTCTATGTTAGGATGATTGGCGAGTTCTACCATTTTGGGTCCCATCATGCAGGAAGAACAGTCGTTGGTGGGAAAGGTCTTGTCCAGTTGGGCCATGGCGCCGCCGACAGTGGAATTTTCTTCCAACAGATAAACCTTAAATCCCGAATTGGCTGCGTCCAAAGCCGCCTGAATCCCGGCGATGCCGCCGCCTATTATGGTAATGGACCCGATTTTTTTTGAATCCTTATTCAACCCAGCCCTCTTCTAAGCGCCAATTTACTTACAGTAAGCGCCTAGTTAAATCTAAATTCGAATATCAAAATCCGATTGCTCTAATAAAAAAAACCAAAACAAAAGCGGTCCAAGTTTTTAGGCATTCGAATTTTGATCATTGAATATTGTTTGGGGTTTCGTATTTCGTGCTTCGGATTTCTATCTCCTCCACCAATCGCTGAGCCGGACCAAATTAAGACTCTAATAATCCCAACCCTCGAAGAAGGGGCAAAGGATCAATGATATGACGCGACAACCATTTTTGAACTCCCTTCACCCCCAGGGCCAGTCCGATCAACTCGGTAAAATAGTACACCGGCAAAGACGATGAATTTTTTAACCCACCTCCGGCCCTTTTATCGTGCATATCCAGATTGGCTTGACACATCTGGCAGGATACGACAATGGCTTGGGCGCCGACACGCCGGGCCATGTCCAATATCTTTTCGACTAGCCTGTTTTCAATTTCTTCCAAATAAAAAGTTTGAGAAGCACCACAGCAATCGGTTTTATAGGGCCAGGGAATTACCGTGCCACCCAGATTGCTGACAATTTTGTCCAACGTCTGAGGATCTTCAAAATTCACGGTTTCGGTGATTTTCGGCGGCCGGTTGGCCATACAACCGTAATAGCAGACCACCTTTAATCCTTTAAGGGGCCTTTGGATCTTTTGGGCCACTGCTTCCAGCATTTTTCCTTGGGCGAAAAAATCAGCTAGCTCCCGTATAGTCGGAACCGAATCCGACAAAGTTATGTTAAAGCGCCCGCCTTGATCCTGTCTTAAGGCGTAGGAGGCGGCTTTCAATCGGTTGAAACATAAAGGGCAAGGGACCAGCATTTGGGAATGGGGCATTTTAGCCGCCAGACTCAAGGTCCTGGCAGCCAGGGCTATACTCGCCTGGTAATTGATACTGTGGGCCGCGGTTGAGCCGCAGCAGTTCCAATCCGGAATTTCTTCCAGTTCGATCTGAAGCGACCGGCAAATCCCCAGGATCGACTCGGCATAATCTTTGGCCGTCCCTTTAAGCGAACACCCTGGATAATAAGTGAACTTCATGATATTTTTTCTATTTTTTCCCGGTGAAAATTCGGCCTATTTCTTTGCAACCTTTATTCTTTGAAGGCCACAGGGGCATTCTGCCTTTGGAAAACAACTTCCATCCCAATCTGAGTTCCGCCAGCCAGGTGCCGTCTTTCCATCTTTTAAGGAGCTGACCGCTTCGAAGCAGATAGGCCGGCAGAAGGGTTGATTCAAATATCCGTCCCCGCTTTTCTATGTTTTTCAAAAAGGTTTTATGAAAACTTAAAACCTGCGGCTCGGGGCAGGGAACGTTCCCCCTTATAGCCATTTCTTTGAGATGATCCATAAGTTCGGCGATCCGGACTTCGTTGGGACACTGGGTAGTACAGGTTTCACAGGCTGAGCATATCCAGATCGTTCGGCAGCTCAGCACCTTTTCCCGTTGACCTAAAATCATCATTCGAATGACCTCGTCGGGGAACAAATCCATGGCAAAGGCCACCGGACAGCCATCGGTGCATTTCCGGCACTGGAAGCAGGCCCCAGCCTTAAACGGCCCCTCTCTTTCCAATGCTTCTAAAAATTGGTAATCCGGAAATATGGTCTCCTGCAACATAGATCCCAGTTCCTTCTTTATAGATGCTTCTTGCATTAATAAGCTTGAAAAATTATCTCAAACTTTCAACTCCCAGGTATTAGGGTGCCTTGTTTTTTTAGTTGTCCACCTATAGGTCATAGTTTCATTACCCGGAAAAAAGTTGAAGTTGATTTCGAAAGCAGGCCATTCACCATTGCCCGAAAAAGGCATAAAAGTTTAATCTGCTACTAATCTAACTTAGCTATTTGGGCCGGATTAGAAATGCATAATCACCCTTTGGACAACTTAAAAAACAAGACCCTCTAATACCACCCCATTTGATTTAAAAATAATTTTAAATTGATTGATTTATTTTTTTGCAATATTGATAAAAGCCTTTACCGCCCCGAAGGCTGTGCCCACGGCCAGGCCAGTACCACATTTCATCCGTTTCCAATCCTGATGGGCAAGAATCGAACCCGCTGCAAACAGGGTACTGAAAGCTGGTTGGCCATGATGATTCAACGGACTGAAATAATCATCAATCTCCACCCCAGCCAGATTTATCGAATGGCCTCGCAAGTCAAGAAAGTCTTCCCTGTGCCATTTATTTCTGCTCTCAGGCTGGTAAACGGGTAAATCAAAAATCGTTTCCCGGACATGCTTTCGATCGGCCCTCAATCCCCCGCCGATAAACCGACCTGTAGTCAGAATGATCCCCTGAGATAAAATCGCCTGCTTTCCGGTTGGACTTTCAATGCCGATTTTAAATTCCCCGCCCGGTTCCTGTCGAGTTTCAACCACTCTCTTTTGAGAAAAATAATAGGGCCTTCTTTCTCGCAGTTCCCGTTCAAAGGCTTCTTTTAGGCGCAGCCCCGGAATCGACGGCGGCATGGTCGGAATTTCAAAGACCGGAACGCCGATCAATTCCGATAGATCAGAAGCAGTTTTGGGGGATTGATACAATCCCAAAACGGCCGGCAGACCTATGCTTCGCGCATCTTTGATTTCCGGTCGTATCCGTTGGGCAAGATTTTTCCGGTTGCCTGCCAGGATCAGGGCATTGGCCATGTGTTCCGGCAATACTTCCTCTCTGCGTTCCGTTCCAGGAAAAGAAATTCGGACGGCGCGTAAACCCGGCCACTGGGAGCGTAGGTTATGTACAATCAATTCGGCACTGAACCCTTTAAGCCCTTTGAAATCCACGATCAGGCAGGGGCGTTTCTGCTCCAGGGCCTCCACCCCGCCCCACATGGTCCTGGGTGCGCAATAGGTCATTTTGATCGTCCCGAGGGAAGTAAAGATTCTGACATTACGATCGGGATTTCTGGAATAGGGAAGACCTGCCTTTTCTAAAAAATCCAGCAGTTCGTTAAGGGCGGACCGGATTTCTTCTTTACTCAACCGGGCATAAGGATGTTCAGGGATATCCTTTACTAGGGCCTCGATACCTGCCCAGGGATCATCCCACTGATTCCCTTCGCTCATCGGATGTACACCGAGCAGATCGAATAAACCACTGGCAAATCCGATCTCACTGGTACTACCCACCTGGGCCACGGATAGACCACGGTTGACTGCAAACAACGTGGCCGCCATGCCGGCCATTCCGGCCCCGATGACGGTCAAATCCACTTTGTTAGTTTCCAAATTGTTCATCTTAATTGGAGTCGTTACCTGTGAGTATACGCCTTGATCTCTTTTATGGTGTTAAGAATTCAGAAGTCAAAACCCGCCATCGGCTCTTCTCTTAGCCGGCTCATGCTGAATTCTGACTTCTAGATTCTGGATTCAGGTTCTTTTTTTGTCTTTGGTATAAATTCATTCCCTCAATTCCAAACCTAGTATTCCGCAATGCATCGCCTCCAATAATTCAGACTGTTGAAGCTGCTCTCCCCAGAGGATAGGATAGAGCCCTTTCCAGCGACTGCGGACGAAATCCCGAAGACCATCCAGGCATTGACCGGGATCAAGCTCTCCTTTTTCAAACAGATAAGCAGTAAGGCGCGGTCCGCAAAAAGCGCCCTGACAGGGACCTTTGCCAATCCGGCTGCGCAAGCCGATGCCCTGAAGATCAACCCTCCCTCCCTGCTGATGAAGGGATGCAATGATTGCATCGACCGCACTTTTGGGAACCATCTCACATTCACAATGGAGAATATCCTCCGGATTATGAGCTTTCAGCCAGGTTTTAGGAGCCAAAGCGGGTTCGGTCCATTTGGCCTGATGGGATGCCGGCAGCAATTCCGTTCCGGTCAAACAGGGGCTTGAGATTCCCAGGTGACGGCAGACCAGATCGGCTGCCCTTTCGGCCATCAGACGGTAAGTGGTCAATTTACCGCCGGTAATGGTGATAAAATTTTCCACCCCTTGAGATCCATGATCTATGAGAGTAAAGCCACGGCTCACACTGCGATCATCGCCGCCTTCCTTAGAACTGACAAGGGGCCGGACACCGCAATAGGCACGAATGTAGCGAACCGTCTCTAAAGCGGGAATCATGGCCCGGGCATCTTCCACCATCAAATCGATCTCTTCAACCGTCGGGTAAGCCGCATCCGGATCTTCTATCCGGATGGATGTGGTTCCCAGGATGGAAACCGTACCTCCTGGGACGACGATATCCGCATTGGATGCAGCACGCAAGCGGTTGATCACCCTCCGGGCAATCCGATTGTGGGTAATGACCAGACTTCCTTTTGAATAGAGCATAGGAATCGACAAGCCTGCCAAACCGGCTACGAATCCTGCCCAGGCACCGGCGGCATTGACCACTATATCGGCTTCAACCACCATCTTCTCTCCTGTCTGGATCTTTTGTAAATGGACCGATTTGATTTTTGATTCCCGAATGTCGAACGACGACACCTTGGTATGACGTATAAGGATGGATCCCAGTTCTTGGGCTTGGGAAAGATTATCCAGGGAAAGCTTGAAAGGATCAATGGCCCCATCCCTTACCTTATAGGCGGCGATGATCTTTTCGGAAAGGGCCGGTTCGAGAATACGGGCTTCCTTTAGATCAACCGCTTCGGCGGGAATTCCGGACCGTTCGCACCTGCGGGGAAAATCGGCGATATATTTCTCATCGTCGCCTTCTACAGCCACGAAAAGACCGCCCGTATCTTCAATACATTGAGGAGCGACACGTCTTATTATGTCAGCTTCATTCCGGCATTCTTGGGCAGCGGTGGGATCGGAGGCGACGTATCGGCCTCCGCTATGCAAAAGACCGTGATTCGCTCCGGAAGCCCCGGCATTGATGTCTTTTTTTTCAACCAGCAGACATTGAACGCCGCGAAGAGCTAGGTCCCGCGCCAGTCCGGTGCCGGTAGCCCCTCCTCCGATAATGAGTACCTGGGTCTTCAAAAGGCGCCCTCTTGGACAAGGCCATGATCCTCTCCCGCCTCCGATAATAAAAAAATCGTTTTCAAACACTTTCTCCTTCAAGCAGTCCCAAAATATTCTTGGAACAAAAAAGCCCTGATGGACAATGAACACTGTTCCTGAATGCTCATCATCTATCAGGGCTTACTCTTTATTCTCGTGCCCCAATCATTGATAGATAAAATTTCCTTTTGTTAAAATCAATTTAAGGAAAACAGGCTTTCATGTCAAGAATAATTTTTACAATTTGATTCGTCAACGATTTTTATGCACCATAACCGGAGACCTCTCTGATTAAAGCGTTCGGGGCAAACGTCCTGTCCACCAATTTTGAAAAATCTTTATACCTCAAGGTGTCAAAGTCGAGTCTTTAATCCCCCCTTTTTTATGCCTCTGAGGTAACCCACAAAAAAAGGGTTAGAGGAAACCTCCAACCCTTACGTCTTCTTTTTGGTAGCGGGGGCAGGATTTGAACCTGCGACCTTCGGGTTATGAGCCCGACGAGCTACCGGACTGCTCCACCCCGCGACATTTATTATGATATTTTACTTAAAAAAATAAAAAGTGTCAATCCTTTTCCGAAGCTTTGGTTTTTACTCGTTCGTCTCTTCCTTCTTACCCTGGCCAGGCATCATGCCTTTCACCTTGTCCAAGGCTTCACCAGCCTTACTCTTTTTCTTTTTGATCTTTTTCGCTTCTGGACGTCCGAGCAATTCGATCACCGAAACCGGAGCTCCGTCTCCTTGGCGATAGCGCAATTTAGTGATTTTGGTATAACCGCCGTTTCGTTCCAAAAATCGGTTTTTGATTTCGGCAAATAATTTATGGACCATCTGCTTGTCCTGAATATAGGCTAAGGCCTGCCGGCGGGCATGAAGATCTCCCTGCTTGGCCAAGGTAATCATGCGGTCAGCTTCGATCCGCAGTTCTTTGGCCTTGGCCAGAGTAGTTTCGATACGCTCATGCTCCAGAAGGGAAGTGATCATATTACGCATCAGGGCCTTCCGGTGGCTGGCATCACGACTCAATTGCCTTCCGGCACAATTATGTCTCATTATCCTTTTCCTTCTTTTCTTCCAAAAGGGGGGTTACAAACCCATCCATCTTCATCCCCAAATGCAACCCCATTTCATCCAAGATGGCTTTGATCTCATTCAACGATTTCCGACCGAAGTTCTTTGTCTTTAACATTTCCGGTTCCGTTCTTTGGACCAGTTCCCAAATATGGTGGATATCGGCATTTTTAAGACAGTTGGCCGATCGGACGGAAAGTTCCAGCTCTTCGACGCTCTTATATAAATTCTGATTGACTTGTTCCTCCGGACGAATGACTTCCTTCCGTTCCGGCTCTTCGACCTCTTCTTCAAAATTGATGAAAGGGGTTAACTGCTCTTTTAGAATCTTGGCCGCTATGGCCACCGAATCTTCCGGAGTGATACCGCCGTCCGTCCAGATCTCCAGGGTCAGCTTGTCGTAATCCGTGATTTGACCGACTCGGGCATTGCCCACGACGTAGGTCACCTTTTTGATCGGAGAAAAAGCACTGTCCAAAAAGATTGTCCCAATGGGGGCGTTTTCCACCTTATTTCTCTCCGAAGGGACATACCCCTTACCCATTTTAGCCGTCATTTCAGCCTTTAATCGGCCGTCGGCTGAAAGCGTGGCAATGGGAAGATCGGGATTCAAGACCTCCACCTGATGGTCACAAATCAGATCACCGGCCCGAACCACCCCTTCCTTATTGGCATTGAGCTTGATCGTCCGCGGTTCTTCCCCGTGCATTTTCAAACGAACCGCCTTAAGATTCAAGATGATATCGGTGACATCTTCCACCACCCCGGGAAGAATGGAAAATTCATGGAGAGCCCCATCAATCTTCACGGAGACAATGGCCGCCCCTTGAAGTGAAGAAATAAGGACCCTTCGCAAAGCATTTCCCAGGGTAATCGCAAAACCTCGTTCCAAAGGTTCACAGATGAATTTCCCATAAAATCGACTGTGACCATCCGGATCCACTTCCAGCCTTTTGGGCTTTATCAGTTCTCGCCAGTTCCGATACATATGCTCTCCTTAAACTTTTCCCAAAAGAGGTGAAAATTACTTGGAATAGAGTTCGACAATCAGCTGTTCCTGCATAGGCATGGTTAAATCCTCCCGAACCGGTAAAGATTTAACGAGTCCGGAATAGTGTGTTTTCTCGAGTTCCAACCATTGTGGAATCCCTCTGCGAGCAACCGCCTCCATGGATTCAATAATTGACGCAATCTTCCGGCTCTTCTCTTTGACCGAGACCGTATCTCCTTTTTTCAAGAGGAAAGAAGGAATATTGACCCCTCGGCCGTTCACCAGAAAATGATTATGTCGAACCAACTGTCGGGCCTGACTTCGAGAATTTGAAAAACCTAATCGAAAAACCACATTGTCCAAACGCCTCTCCAGGAGAACCAAAAGGTTGGTTCCGGTAATCCCTTTCAATCGCTCGGCCCGGGCGAAAGTTCCCCTGAACTGAGATTCCTGCAATCCATACATCCATTTGACTTTTTGTTTCTCTCGAAGCTGAATCCCGTATTCTGAATGCTTGCCGCGCCCCTGACCATGTTGCCCCGGGGGATAACTGCGTCGTTCAAATCCGCATTTGTCCGAATAACACCGATCCCCTTTAAGAAACATTTTTAAGTTTTCCCGCCGGCACAATCGGCAGACCGAATCTCTATATCTAGCCAACCTGTTCCTCCTCTGAATAGATAATTTGGGATTAAACCCTTCGTTTTTTGGGAGGACGACACCCATTGTGAGGGATGGGAGTCACATCCCGGATCAATTTGACCTGAAAGCCCGTCGCCTGCAAGGCCCTCAAGGCCGCTTCCCGCCCTGCTCCGGGGCCTTTAATGAAAACGTCCACGGAACGCATCCCGTTATCCATCGCTTTTTTGGCAGCCTCCTCTGCAGCCAATTGGGCGGCAAAAGGGGTGCTTTTCCGAGAACCTTTAAACCCTTGAGTGCCCGCACTGGCCCAGGAGATCACGTTCCCATTGGGGTCCGTAATCGTGATGATCGTATTATTGAAGGTGGACTGAATATGGACAATCCCGATGGGGATATTTTTCTTTTCTTTTTTTTTCTTAACGGTCTTTTTTACCTCTTTGGCCATGATTCCCCCAGAAAGTTATTTTTTCTTTTTACCGGCCAGCGTTCGACGCGGCCCTTTGCGGGTTCGGGCATTGGTATGGGTTCGTTGTCCGCGGGCCGGAAGAGATTTTCGATGTCTCAAGCCCCGGTAGGTTCCCATATCCATCAACCGCTTGATGCTCGTGGAAATTTCTCTTCTCAGGTCCCCTTCCACCCGGCAGGTACTGTCAACCGCCTTTCGGATTTGGGCGATCTGGGTTTCCGTCAACTGATCGGTTTTGGTATCCAAAGCGATTTGGGCTTCCCCTAAAATCTTTTTGGATGTGGCCCGTCCGATCCCATAGATATAGGTCAAAGCCACTTCTATCCTTTTATTTTTCGGTAAATCTATTCCCGATATTCTGGCCAAACCGGTCCTCCCCTTCTTATCCCTGGCGCTGTTTGTGTTTGGGATTGTCGCACAATACCCGCACAACCCCTCTGCGCCGAATTATTTTGCATTTACTGCAGATCTTTTTTACGGATGCCTTAACTTTCATGACAATGTTTTCCTCTGTGACTCTGGGGTGAAAGTCTTTTTATAAACCCCAGCGGTTTTGTTATTTCCAATTCCGAGATCCGCAATCGAAAATTGTCCTATTTTGATCGGTACGTTATTCGACCCCGGTTAAAATCATAAGGCGACAGTTCCAACGTCACCCGGTCTCCCGGCAAAATCTTTATAAAATGCATACGCATTTTCCCGGATATATGGGCCAGGACCCGATGCCCATTATCCAGTTTTACCCTGAACATAGCATTCGGCAGAGTTTCAACTACCGTGCCTTCCACTTCAATAGCGTCTTCTTTGGGCATAATTCCTAAAAAAGAGTTGCCCCGTGACCGGCCTGAGTTAAAATCCGAAAGCCATTTTCAGTTATGGCTATCGTATGCTCAAAGTGGGCTGATAGACTTCTGTCTTTGGTGACCGCCGTCCAGCCGTCGGCCTTGATTTCCACTTCACTGCTCCCGGCATTGACCATAGGTTCTATGGCCAAAACCATTCCCGGTTTTAAGAAAATCCCCCGGCCTTCTTCTCCAAAATTGGGGACCTGAGGGTCTTCGTGAAGGGACTTGCCTATGCCGTGTCCGACGAACTGACGAACCACCGAAAATTTGTGACTCTCGACATATTGTTGAACGGCAAAAGAGATATCTCCCAACCGCCTTCCGGCCCTCATCTGCTCCAACCCCTTGAACAGTGATTCCCTGGTGACCTTAATCAACTCTTCCGCCTGAGGGGTTATCTTCCCTACGGCTTGGGTCAGCGCCGCATCTCCGTAATACCCGTCATGGAAAACACCAAAATCCAAACTGACGATGTCGCCCTCCCTGAGTCTCCGTCCGGACGGAAAGCCATGGACGACTTCTTCATTAACCGAAACACACAAACTAAACGGAAAACCATGGTATCCTTTGAAGGCCGGACGGGCTTTTTTTTTCAAAGAGAGCCGGGCAGCCAAAAGATCCAATTCCTGCGTAGTAACTCCTGGTTTGATCCGGCCTCGAATCTCCATTAGAATTTCGGCCACCAACTTACCAGAAGTACGCATTTTTTCGATCTCCTCAGGGGATTTCAAGAAGATCATCGCCAACCTTATGAAAGAACTTGAACGATCCTATCGAATATTTGTTGAATCCCCCCTTGCCCATCAATCGATCGGACCACGTCTTTCTCTTTATAGTATTGGATAAGGGGAAAGGTCTGAGAATCATAAACCTCCAAACGGTTCCGAACCGTATCCTCGTTATCGTCATCCCGCTGGTAAAGCTCTCCCTGACATTTGTCGCAGAGATCCTTATTCAGCGGGGGATCAAAAATAACATGATATCCCCTTCCACATTGGCGACAAGTTCGGCGGCCGGTCAGACGTTTTATCAATTCCCCTTTTTCTACTTCAATGGAAATAACGTGATCAATTCCCGAATTCATGGCCGTCAGCACCCTGTCCAAGGCCTGAGCCTGAGCAACGGTCCGCGGGAAGCCGTCTAAAATGTATCCGTTAACGCAATCGGCTTCTTTAAGTCGATCTTTAATGATATCAATTACCACTTCATCCGGAACCAAAAGCCCTTTATCCATATATTCTTTGGCTTTTAGACCCAAAGGGGTTCTCTCTTTTAAGTTGGCTCTTAATATATCCCCTGTTGAAATTTGAGGGATCTGATAACGATCGATCATCATTTTGGCCTGGGTCCCCTTACCGGCCCCCGGTGGTCCTAATAAAACTAAATTCATTCTTTCCTCCTTGGTCCTAAAAGACTATCTTTTGACTCGACCTAAACCTTTTTTCATAAACCCTTCGTAATGACGAGTCAGCATATGTGATTCGATCTGGGACATGGTATCAATAGCCACCCCGACCACAATCAGCAGGGCTGTTCCTCCAAAATAAAAAGGTAACTTGAAACGATAAATCAATATTTGAGGTAAAATGCAAACCGCCGATACATAAATGGCCCCGCCGAAAGTGATGCGGGTCAATATCCTGTCAATATAATCCGCGGTTCGCTTGCCGGGCCGGATCCCCGGGACATACCCGCCGTATTTTTTCATATTATCGGCCACGTCAACCGGGTTGAAGGTCACCGCGGTGTAAAAATAACAAAAGAAAAAAATAAGTCCGACATAAATCAGAGCATAGAGCAGACTCCCCCCATGCATATATTTACTGAAGAACTGGCTCAGCCATTGGATCTGGACAAACTGGGTTATCGTGGCCGGAAACATAAGAAGCGAAGAGGCAAAGATGGGCGGTATGACCCCCGAAGTATTGATCTTCAGAGGAAGATGGGTGCTTTGCCCCCCATAAATTTTTCGGCCCACTACCCGCTTGGCATATTGAACCGGGATCCTGCGCTGCCCCCGTTCGACAAAAACAATAAACCCGATCACGGCGACAGCCAACACCCCTATCAATAAAATAAAGACAAAATTTATCTCGCCGGTCCGCACTAATTGCCAGGTAGCGGATAGGGCGCTTGGCAGGCGGGCTACGATACCGGCAAAGATAATCAAAGAAATCCCGTTGCCTATTCCCCGTTCGGTGATCTGTTCCCCCAGCCACATAATAAAGGCCGTACCGGAAGTGAGGGTGATCATGGTCATCAAACGAAAAGCCCAACCGGCCTGAAGGACTATCGGGGCGCTGCCCGGACCGGACATATTCTCCATCCCGACGGCAATCCCAAAACCCTGAAAAAGGGAAAGGATGACGGTCCCGTAGCGGGCATATTGAGTAATCTTTTTTCGGCCGGCTTCCCCTTCCTTTTTCAATTTATCCAAGTAAGGAATGACTACGGTTAAGAGGTCCAGGATAATTGAAGAACTGATATAAGGCATGATCCCCAGGGCAAAGACAGACATATGCTCAAGAGCACCACCGGAAAACATATCAAAAAGGCCGAACAAGGTCCCCTGGGCCCTTTTGAAGAAGGCCGCCAAAGCCACGGGATCGATACCCGGAGCAGGGATATGCACGCCCACCCGATAGATAGCCAGCATGGCCAGGGTAAACCATATCTTCTTTTTTAATTCAGGAATCTTGGTTATGTTTTGGAAACCGCCTAACATTTTTTATCTTCTCGTTTGATCCTCTTGTATGTATTTTCGCCTTACGCGTTTTTCATTCCGAATTCCGAAATCCGCAATCAGAAATTTATATAACCTCAACCGTTCCTCCGACTGCTTCAATCTTCTGTCTTGCCCCCTGGCTGCATTTATTGACCTTTATAAACAAGGGGATTTGAACTTCTCCGTGTCCCAAAAGTTTAACCGAATCTTTCAGATGTCGAATGACCCCCTTTTGGATCAGGGCCGGCACATCCACCGTAGATCCGCTTGGAAACGATTGGAGATCTCGGATATTCACCAGGGTATAGGAAACTCTGCTGATGGGTGTAAAACCCCGTTTAGGGAGCCTTCTTTGGATGGGCATTTGGCCCCCTTCAAACCCGGGTCGAACCCCTCCTCCGGACCTCGACTTCTGGCCTTTCGTTCCCCGGGTAGCGGTTTTCCCATGCCCGGAGCCTATTCCCCTGCCTACCCGTTTTGGTTTTGTTCTGGAACCGGGGGCCGGCGATAAATTTCCCAAATGATATGTCGTGCCTTTTGGCTTTGGATCCATCCCTGCAACTCCATTCTCATTCTTTGACGACTTCGTAAAAAGTCCATCTGCTATGTTGCGCTGCATCCTTCGTCATTGCGGCGTACTTCTATGTACGCCTCATTCCTCAGAATTTGCGCGCCTAGTCCCACCTTTGGCGGAAGAGCTTTTTACTGTGTCATCCCAATTGATGGCTTTTAACAAATTCATCATTCTTTAACTTCCACCAGATGGGAGATTTGTCGAATCATCCCTCGCAATTCCGGTGTATCTTTGCGGGTTATGGTCTTATTCATTTTGGTCAACCCTAAACTCCCGAGAGTTCGACGATGCTTAGGAGGCCGGCCGATTCCGCTTTTGCGTAAAGTAATTTGTATCATCTTCTCTTTCATAGGGGTTACCCGATTTCCGCCACGGTTTTGCCTCTTTTTTGGGCGATCATTTCAGGGCTGTTCAGATTTTTCAAACCTTCAAGCGTAGCCCGGATCACATTGTGAGGATTATTAGATCCTAAGCATTTGGTTAAAATGTTCTGCACCCCTACGGCCTCCATAACCGCCCGAACGGCCCCGCCGGCAATAATTCCTGTTCCCTTCGAAGCCGGTTTAAGCAAAACACGTCCTGCCCCGAAGCAACCGACAACCTCATGAGGAATGGTTTGATCCATCAAGGAAAATTCTTTCATCTCTCTTTTGGCCTTTTCCATGGCCTTACGGATGGCTTCAGGGACTTCATTGGCCTTGCCTAAACCAGCCCCCACTTTTCCATTTCCATCTCCGACTACAGCCAGGGCGCTGAAGCTGAAACGCCGGCCCCCTTTAACCACTTTGGCTACCCGGCTGATATGAACCACCTTGTTGATTAATTGATTATCCTTTGAATTGTAGTCTGCCAATATCGCCCCCTCTTAGAATTCCAACCCGGCTTCCCGGGCAGCTAACGAAACGGCCTTTATTCGGCCGTGATACAAAAAACCGTTTCGATCAAAAACCACTTTTTTAATCCCTTTCTCCATGGCCTTTTGGGCCAGAAGGGTCCCCACCTTTTGGGACACAGCAACCTTCCCGGGGACCTTGATTTCTCTGATTTCCGGGCTCAAACTAGATACCTGGACCAGCGTTTGTCCGGTCGTATCAACAATAATCTGGGCATATATATTACGGGCACTGCGGAAAACAGAAAGACGGGGCCTTGTTTCATCACTCCAGATTTTTTTCCTGACCCGTTTTTTTCTTTTCAGATGGGCCAATTTTTTCTTCTTTACGGATTCCATGTTGTCCTCTTTAATTATTTTGCGCCGGTTTTCCCGACCTTCCTTCGGATCTTTTCTTCCTGGTATCTGATTCCCTTGCCCTTATAGGGTTCGGGAGGCCTGAATTTCCGAATCCGGGCTGCCGTCAGTCCTAAAAGATCACGGTCAATGCCGCTGAGAATCACCCGGGTTTGTCTGTCCACCTGGGCGGAAATCCCTTTCGGCAGTTGAAAGGGAACAGGATGAGAATACCCGAGATTCAATATCAGTTGACTGCCTTGAATTTCCGCTCGATACCCTACCCCTTGAATCTCTAAAACCCTTTCAAACCCTTCGGCCACTCCTTTGACCATGTTGGCCACCAGGGTCCGGAATAATCCGAACAAGGCCTTGACCTTTTGGTTGTCTTCCTGAGGTTGGATAATGATCTGATCCCCTTCCACTTTAATGGATAATTGCGGAGGCACACTGCGTTTCAATTCGCCTTTAGGGCCTTTTACTGTTACTCCCTCATCGGTCAAGACAACTTTCACTGCGTTGGGTATCGGAATGGGTTTTTTTCCAACCCGTGACATATCTTCCTCCTAAATAGCCTATTGGCAACCTACCAGACCGTACAGATTATTTCGCCGCCCACCCCGTGTTTTCGGGCTTCCCGCTCGGTCATTACCCCTTTGGACGTGGATAAAATGGATAAGCCCATTCCATTTAATACCTTAGGGATATTATCTTTCTTGGCATAATGACGCCGGCTGGGGCGGCTGATCCTTCGGATGTTGGAAAGGACTTGCTGGTTTTTTTCGTCATACTTCAGATAAAGGCGAAGCAACCCTTGGCGATTGTCCTTAATGACCTTGAAATTTTTAATATATCCCTCATCCTTTAATATCCGGGCAATATGAATTTTAATCTTGGAAGCGGGGATATCCACTTTGCTGAATTTGGCTGAACTGCCGTTTCTAATTTGGGTCAGCATATCGGCAATGGGATCGGTCATGCCCATAAAAAAAACTCCTTTTTCAGTTCCTGTAAAAATAGGTTGTCATTACCAACTGGATTTAATTACCCCGGGTATATCCCCCTTGAGGGCCATCATCCGAAAGCAGATGCGGCATACCCCGAATTTTCGTATATAACCCCTAGGACGTCCACATAAGGGACATCGATTATAAGACCGGACTTTGAATTTGGGGGTCCGGCCGGCCTTAATCATTAAAGACGTTTTTGCCAATGTCTCTTCTCCTTCTTTTTCCCGGTTTTATTCCTGAATCATTTTTCCTGAATGCCCCCTTGGTCGGCTTCTATGGATTAATTACGAAAAGGCATCCCCAATAATTGCAGCAAGAGCCGGCCTTCTTCATCCGTCTTCGAGCTGGTTACAATAGTGATATTCAACCCCTTGATCTTGTCTATTTTGTCGTAATTGATCTCCGGAAAAATAATATGTTCGCGTATTCCCAAAGTATAATTGCCGCGGCCGTCAAAGGATTTTGCTGAAACCCCCCGAAAATCCCGGACCCGGGGCAAGGCAATGTGGATCAATTTATCCAGGAAGTCATACATCCGGTCTCTTCTTAAGGTTACCATACATCCGATGGGCATTTTTTCCCGTAATTTGAATGAAGCAATGGATTTTTTAGCTCGGGTAATGACCGGTTTTTGTCCGGCAATAAGGGCCAGTTCCTCTACGGCATTATCCATGATCTTGATATTTTGAATGGCCTCCCCAAGGCCCATATTGAGCACCACACTTTGCAACTTGGGGACCTCCATGATATTTTTATAATTAAACTCCTTGATCAACTGGGGTCTGACTTCTTTTTCATAAAACGTTTTTAATCTGGGCATGCCTGACGTTATCCTTTTCCGGCTATTTATTCTCCAGAATCTCCCCGCATTTTTTACAAATGCGGACTGTTGTCCCATCCGTCTGCTTCTGAAAACCCACCCGAACCGGGTCGGTGCATTTCCCACAGATGAGCATCACATTGGAGACATGAAGAGGGGCTTCTTTTTCAATGATGCCCCCTTTGCTGACCTTTCCTCCGGGACGCGTATGCCGCTTGATATAGTTTACTTTCTCGACGATCACCCGGTTTTTTTTCGAAAATATTTTGAGTATTTTACCGACCTTACCCTTTTCTTTTCCCGAAATAACCATGACCTTGTCGTTTTTTTTCAATATCATTTTTTGTCCTATCATGGCCGATCCTTTTCTTTAAAGCACTTCAGGAGCGAGAGATATTATCTTCATGAAATTTTTGGCCCTGAGTTCCCGGGCCACCGGGCCGAAAATTCGGGTCCCGACAGGTTCCCGTTGCTGATTGATCAACACCGCAGAATTATCATCAAATTTAATATAAGAACCGTCAGGACGGGATATCTCCTTCTTAGTCCGAACCACCACGGCTTTCATCACATCCCCTTTTTTAACCTTGGCGTTCGGAATGGCCTCCTTAATGGACACTACAATAATATCCCCGATCCGGGCATACCGGCGGCGAGTTCCCCCCAAGACCCGAATACAAAATAATTTTTTGGCTCCGGAGTTATCGGCCACATCCAATTTGGTTTGCGTTTGTATCATCAGGGATCACCTTGCCTTCTACTCCATTTTTTCTAAGATCTTGCTGATCTTAAATCGCTTCTGCTTGCTCAGAGGACGCGTTTCCGTCAGTAAAACCCGATCCCCAATTCTGCACTCGTTTTTTTCGTCATGGGCCAAAAATTTGGCCTTCCTTCGAATATATTTCTGATATACGGGATGTTTCACCAATCGTTCAACCGAAACCACCACAGATTTTTCCATCTGATCACTGACTACAATCCCGGTTAAGGTCTTTTGACTACCCCTCTTTTCCATATCTCAAACCCCTTTGTTTTTTCTACTCCGCTGCCATCTTGGTTCGAATAGCGGTCTTGATCCGAGCCAAATCTTTTTTAATCATCGGAATACGCATGGTATTTTCCAGCAAGCCCGTCGCATGCTGAAATCGGAGATTAAATAGGGTCTCCTGCATCTCTTTTTCTTTGGACTTTAACTCCTCGAAGGTCAAATCTTTTATTTCGCTGGCTTTCACAACAGGCTCCTAACCACAATTTTGGTCTTGATGGGAAGTTTATGAGCAGCCAAACTCAAGGCCTTGTCGGCCACTTCCTTGGATACACCTTCCATTTCATAAATCATGCGTCCCGGGCGGATAACCGCCACCCAGGCCTCAGGGGCACCTTTCCCCTTTCCCATTCGGGTTTCAGCCGGTTTCTTAGTAATCGGTTTATCGGGGAAAATGCATATCCAGATCTTACCTCCTCGCTTGATGGAGCGGGTCATGGCAATACGGGCCGCTTCGATCTGTTGGGCCGTCAATCGCCCACATTCCAAGGCCTGAAGCCCGAAGTCGCCGAATCCCAGGTTCGAACCACGGTAGGCGGTCCCCCGCATCCGGCCTTTTTGCTGCTTACGATATTTGACTTTCTTTGGACTGAGCATAACTTAAATTCCTCTTTTTTTACCTGGCCGGTATTTCTTTTTCGGCTAATCTTTCCCCTTTAAAGATAAGTACCTTAACCCCGATTAGTCCGTAGGTCGTGGCCGCTTCGGCAAATCCGTAATCGATATCAGCTCGCAAGGTATGGAGGGGAACCCGGCCTTCCCGATACCATTCGGTCCGGGCCATTTCTGCCCCGCCCAAACGTCCGGCACAGGCGATCTTGATCCCTCCGGCTCCAAATTTCCGGGCTGAGGTGACTGCTTTTTTCATGGCCCTCCTGAAGGCCACCCGGCGTTCTAATTGCGAAGCCACATTTTCAGCCACCAACTGAGCCTCAACCTCAGGTTTTCGAACCTCTTGGATATCCAAAATCACTTCCCGTTTAATCTGTTTTTCCAGGTCTTTTTTAAGGCCTTCAATCTGAGCCCCTTTTTTGCCGATGACAATCCCGGGCCTGGCGGTATAAATGATGATCTTGGCCTTATTGGCCGCCCTTTCTATTTCAATCCGGGCCACACCGGCCTCAAACAACCTTTTTTTCAGAAAATCGCGAATCTCTTTATCTTCCCGAAGGAACTGCGCGAATTCCTTGTCCTTGTCAGCAAACCAGCGCGAATTCCAGTCCTTGTTGACTACCAGTCGGAACCCTTTTGGATGTGTCTTCTGTCCCAAACCGACCTCCTTCTTTTTAAGCTTCTTCTAAAAAAACCGTGATATGACTGGTTCTTTTTAATATAGGGTATGCCCGTCCCATGGCTCTGGGCATAAAACGCTTCAAAGTTGGACCACCGTCGACCAGAACCGTTTTGACCACCAAAGTGTCGATATCCACTTTATTCTGTTCGGCATTGGCTACCGCCGAATGCAAAACTTTTTGAAGGATTCGCGCCCCTTTCCTGGGCATAAACTGCAAAATGGAAATGGCCTCTTCCACTTTTCTCCCCTTGATGGCCGGAATGATCACTTGAACCTTTCGGGGCGCTATCCGGATATATTTGGCCTGGGCCTTTGTTTCCATGGGTTTACCCTTTCCTACTTGGCCTTTCCTTTTACTGCGGTCTTTCTATTCCCGGAATGGGCATAAAAAGTTCGGGTGGGAGAAAATTCTCCCAATTTGTGGCCGACCATATTTTCAGTAACATAGACCGGAATGAATTTTTTACCGTTATGGACCGCAAAGGTCATACCCACAAATTCAGGCAGAACGGTTGAACGACGCGACCAGGTTTTAATGACTTTTCGGCTTTTGGTCTCCTGGGATTCTTGTACTTTTTTCAATAAAGGTTCATCAACAAAAGGACCTTTTTTTATTGAACGTGCCACACCTACCCCCATTTCGATTTCGGATTGCCGATTTCAGATTGCGGAATAATTAGGTGCATATTCATTCCACAATCCGCAATTCTATTTCAGATTGATTTAGCTCCTTTTGTATTCCGAAATCAGAAATCCGCAATCGTTATTGTTATTGTGCTTTTCTCTTTTTAACGATCAACCGATCACTACTTTTTTTCTTTCGGGTTTTAAAACCTTTCGTCGGAACCCCCCAGGGGGTTACCGGATGCCGACCCCCGGAGGATTTCCCCTCTCCTCCGCCATGGGGATGATCCACCGGGTTCATGGCCACACCGCGCACTTTGGGTCTTTGACCCAGCCACCGGCTTCGGCCGGCCTTGCCTAAGGAAATCCTCTCATGCAATAGATGGCCGCACTGCCCGATCGTAGCCCGGCAGGTCAATAATACCTTGCGAACTTCTCCTGAAGGCAGTTTGATTTGCCCATATTTGTCTTCCTTGGCCATGAGTTGGGCATAAGTCCCGGCGCTGCGGGCCAGTTGCCCGCCGCATCCCGGTCTTAATTCAATATTGTGAATAGTGGTCCCCAAAGGAATGTTGGCGATGGGTAGGCTGTTTCCCGGTTTGATGTCGGCCTGCATACTGCTGATCACCAGATCTCCCACCTTGAGCTGAAGAGGGGCCAGAATGTAACGTTTTTCCCCGTCAGCATAATGAAGCAAGGCGATCCGGGTGGAACGATTGGGATCGTATTCGATTCCGGCCACCTTGGCCGGGATGTCGATTTTCTCCCGCTTAAAATCGATACGGCGATATTGGCGTTTATGACCGCCCCCCATATACCGGCTGGTGATACGGCCGTAATTGTTACGACCGCCGGTCCGAGGTAAAGGCCCGACCAGACTCCGCAAGGGGTTCCCCCCTGTGATCTCATCAAAGGTATCAAAGGTTTGAAACCGTCTTCCGGCTGAAGTCGGTGTACATGTTTTAATGGCCATATTGCTTCTCCCTTACCAAGGTCCTTTTCTTACAAATTCTCAATAGCTTCACCCGGAGCCAGCCTGACCAGGGCCTTCTTCCAATCTGCGGTTCGTCCAAGCTTTTTCCCCACGCGCTTTTTCTTTCCACCTTGCTGCAGGAGATTAACCCGTTGCACCTTTACCTTAAACAGGGTCTGGACAGCCATCTTGACCTCCGAGCGATTGGCTCGACGGTCTACCTCGAAAGTCACTTCATTGAATTCTTCTTTCTTTCGAGTTGATTTTTCCGTTAACAGGGGCCTCTTGATGATTTGAAACATATCTTTCATTGGCCTAAGGCCTCCTCAATAATCGGGATGCTGGGTTTAAGCAGGACCAGACGATCATATCTCAAGATATCATAGACATTCAACCCATCAGCCCGAAGGACTTTTACGCCGTTCACATTACGGGCTGATTTTTCCAGATTCAGGTTTTCCTGATCGGTGACAATCAAGGTTTTCTTTAATTGAAGATGATCCATGACCTGATGAAATTTTTTCGTCTTGATCTCATCCAGATGAAAATGATCCAAGACCATCAGTTGATCCCCCTGCCATCTGGAGGACAAGGCCATTTTCATGGCCAACTTTTTAACCTTTTTATTGACTTTCGGTTCATAGGTCCTTGGCCCTGGTCCGAAAACCACCCCTCCTTTTCGCATCAAAGGGGAGGTCCTGGTTCCCTGCCTGGCTCGGCCGGTCCCTTTTTGACGAAAAGGCTTTTTGCCGCCGCCTCGGACTTCGGATCGATCTTTGGTCGAGGAGGTTCCAGCCCTCTGCCTGGCTTGAAGGCTCAATACCATCTGATGAAGTATATGGGAATTAACCTCCCGGTTAAAAATCTCATCCTTCAGAAAAAGTTCTTCCACCTTTTCTCCGGTGAGGTTATAGACAGTTACCGTTGGCATGCTTTCTTCCTTGACTTTGAAATTCGTTTTCCAAATCCGGACACTTGATACTGGATGCTGGATTTAAAAGGTTCTTATCGAGTATCCAGTATCCAGCATCATTATTTATAAATAGCCAGGAGATTATTGCGGCTCCCGGGCACTGCTCCTTTGACCAGCAGCAAATTTTGTTCCGGCCTGATATCCACAACCGAAAGATGAAGGATGCTCACCCGGCGATTTCCCATGTGCCCGGGAAGTTTTTTACCTTTGACGACCCGGGAAGGATAGGCACTGGCGCCGATGGACCCGGGGACCCGGTGAGAGGTGCACCCATGGGTGTCCTTTCCTCCTGAAAAATTCCAACGCTTGACAACGCCGGCGAAGCCTTTCCCCTTGCTGGTCCCCTCGCCCACTTGATAGGGTTTGTCGCCGAAAGCCGGAAATTCTTTGAGATGGGTAAGGGGGGTGGTCCCGTTCTTTTTAAAATGCCCCTGAATGGGCTTATTAACCGCTTTGGGTTTGGCCGGTATAAATCCGAGTTGATAGACCGTCTCCTGATTCTGTTCCCCTTTTTTCTGGACCACTACACAGGGGCCGGCCTCAATGACCGTCACGGCCACAGACTTCCCATCCTCCACAAATATACGGGTCATTCCCAGTTTTTTTCCTAAAATTCCTTGCATGATCATCTTTCTCTTAAGAAACCGTTTTTGAAAAACACCCTCTTACAGTTTTATCTCTACGTCCACCCCGGCCGACAGATCCAGTTTCATCAAGGCATCCACCGTGGCCTGAGTCGGTTCCAGGATGTCCAATAATCGCTTATGCGTTCGAACTTCAAACTGTTCTCTGGATTTTTTATCCACATGCGGAGACCTTAAAACGCAAAATTTTTTAATCATCGTCGGCAAGGGGATTGGTCCGGCTATCCGCGCCCCGGTCCTTCGGGCTGTTTCCACGATCTCAGCTGCCGATTTATCCAACAATTTATGGTCGAACGCCCTGAGTTGGATCCGTATTTTTTGACTGGTCATCATAGTACTTCCTCTAATCTCTCCTCATCTGAGGGTTCAAGGATTCGAGGATTCAAGGGTTTTAACTTCCATGCCTTTCACTTGATCCTCCTAAGCTCGTCGCAGGCCCTTGGCTCCTGGAATCCTTTTTATTCAATAATCTCTGAGATGACGCCGGCGCCGACCGTGCGGCCCCCTTCCCGGATAGCAAAACGAAGCTCCTTCTCCATGGCAATCGGGGTGATCAACGAGATATCCACCGAGACGTTGTCCCCAGGCATCACCATCTCCACCCCTTCCGGTAACGTCACCACTCCCGTCACGTCCGTCGTTCGAAAATAAAACTGCGGCCGATACCCATTGAAAAACGGCGTGTGCCGGCCCCCTTCTTCCTTGGTCAATATATAGGCCTCGGCCTTAAACTTGGTGTGCGGCGTGATGCTCCCAGGCTTGGCCACCACCTGGCCCCGTTCCACATCGTCCCGCTTCGTCCCTCGAAGCAGTAACCCTAAATTGTCACCGGCCTGCCCCTGGTCCAAGGTCTTCCGGAACATCTCCACCCCGGTACAGATCGTCTTGGCCGTCGGCCGGATCCCGATAATCTCCACTTCTTCCCCAACCTTCACCTGCCCTCGTTCCACTCGGCCCGTCACTACCGTCCCGCGCCCAGATATACTAAATACATCCTCCACCGGCATCAAAAACGGCTTCTCTATATCCCGCACCGGCTCCGGTATAAACTTGTCCACCGCGTCCATCAATTCCAATATCGGCTTGCAGTTGTTGCATTCCTCTTTCCCACACCCGCATTCCAAGGCCTTCAACGCCGATCCCTTGATGATCGGTATCTCGTCCCCAGGAAATTCATACTTGGTCAATAACTCCCTCAGCTCCAACTCCACCAGCTCAATCAATTCCGGATCATCCACCATGTCCACTTTGTTCAAAAATACCACAATATACGGCACCCCAACCTGCCGCGCCAATAAGATATGCTCCCTCGTCTGCGGCATCGGCCCATCATCCGCCCCAACCACCAAAATCGCTCCGTCCATCTGCGCCGCACCGGTTATCATGTTCTTAATATAATCCGCATGCCCTGGACAATCCACATGCGCATAATGCCGTTTCTTCGTCTCATACTCCACGTGCGCCGTCGCTATCGTGATCCCCCGTTCCTTCTCCTCCGGCGCCTTGTCTATCTGGTCAAACGGGACATAATTCGCCATCCCTACCTTCGATAAACATAACGTGATCGCCGCCGTCAACGTCGTCTTCCC
>JBEKPQ010000039.1:0-28236 GCA_049520575.1 Thermodesulfobacteriota bacterium
ATGGAGTTTGGCATTTTCTACCGTTAAGGCCTGTCCGGCCTCGTAGGTGAAAATGGATTTGTGTTCCGCTCCGTGATATTGAAAGACCCTTCGGATATCCTTAAAACGGGAGATAGTCCAGATATAAGCGATAAAGAAAAAAACCTTGATTCCTCCGTCCAGGAGATGAAAAGAAAAAGAATCGACTCCGAATTGGAAGGAAGTCAGTCCGCCCAGATAGGCACTGAT
This sequence comes from Thermodesulfobacteriota bacterium, assembly GCA_049520575.1. Taxonomy (GTDB): domain Bacteria; phylum Desulfobacterota; class RBG-13-43-22; order RBG-13-43-22; family RBG-13-43-22; genus RBG-13-43-22. Next base: position 229 of record JBEKPQ010000039.1, read on the forward strand.
CAAATGGGGCAGGGCCACAAACAGCCCCAGGCCCAAAAGGATGGCCAGAGATAAGGTGCCCAGTAAGGCCCACCATCCGATCTCTTTGGTTCCTTCTTCCTCGGCCATAGCTTGGTTGGCTGAAAAATTTAAGGCCTGGATACCTTGAATCATTGTTTCAATCAGGATCAGAGTTCCCCTTAACACCGGCCACTTGAGAAAAGGAAAACGGTCTGACCAGGGGTGAAGGATATCTTCTTTAGTCACCATTTCGCCGTTGGGCCGTCGTACGACTACAGCCAAGGATTTAGGTGCCTTCATCATCACCCCTTCAATTACAGCCTGACCGCCTACCTGGATCATAAAGTCAACCAATCGTAATGAATATTTTTCATGTCATAAAAAGAGATCAAAGGATTCAAGGGGTCTAGTCCCGCCATTGGCGGGATTGAATCCTGGAATCCTTGAACCCTATTTTCGCATTAACTCTGTGTTTCCTCTGCCGGTGCTGCTTTTTTTTTGGTCACTTTGCTGTATTTCTTTTGGAAACGCTCAATTCTACCGGCCGAATCCATTAATTTTTGTTTTCCGGTGAAAAAGGGATGACATTGGGAACAAATTTCAACCCGGATATCTTTCCGGGTGGACCCCGTCGGGATCTCGTTCCCACAGGCACAGCGAACCGTTGTTTGATAGTAGGCCGGATGAATTTTTTCTTTCATAATCCTAACTCCTCACTTTCCTTGGCAGGAAGGGATTAAAAATTCAAATGAATATCTGAAAAACCCCCAAGAAATTCTTGAAACCTTGAATCCTCGACCCCCTGAATCCTACATTTATTTATTCATTAAGCTCAAAAAATCAGCGTTGTCCTTGGTCCCGTTCATTTTTTCCAAAAGAAACTCCATACTGTCCACTACGGTCAGCGGGGCCAATAATTTTCTTAAAATCCAAACTTTATTAAGTTCATCGGTAGGTAGCAGCAATTCTTCTTTACGGGTTCCGGAGCGATTTATGTCAATGGCCGGGAAAATCCGTTTGTCGCTCAGTTTGCGATCCAGATGAATCTCCATGTTTCCTGTTCCCTTGAATTCTTCGAAGATCACTTCATCCATCCGGCTGCCGGTATCTATCAGGGCCGTGGCAATAATGGTAAGACTGCCGCCTTCTTCAATGTTTCGGGCGGCCCCGAAAAACCGTTTTGGACGATGCAGGGCATTGGAGTCCACTCCGCCGGAGAGTATCTTGCCGCTGGGAGGGACCACGGTATTATAGGCCCTGGCCAGGCGTGTAATACTGTCCAGCAGGATGACCACATCCCTTTTATGTTCCACAAGGCGTTTAGCCTTTTCAATGACCATTTCGGCGACCTGGATATGCCGCTGGGCCGGCTCATCAAAAGTTGAGCTGACCACCTCGGCCTGGACCGATCGCTGCATATCAGTGACTTCTTCAGGGCGTTCGTCGATGAGTAGGACGATTAAGATGATATCTTTATAATTTCGGGAGATGCTGTTGGCGATGTTCTGGAGCAGCATGGTTTTGCCGGTCCGTGGCGGGGAGACGATAAGGCCTCTCTGCCCTTTACCAATGGGGGTTAATAAATCCATTACCCGAATGGAATAGTTAACCGGATCATCAGTCTCCAGTTGTATCCGTTCGTTGGGGTACAGGGGGGTCAAATTGTCAAAAAGGATTTTATCCCGGGAGACTTCCGGGTCTTCAAAATTAACCGATTCCACTTTTAAAAGGGCAAAATATCTTTCATTATCCTTGGGAGATCTTATCTGTCCGGAGGTGGTGTCGCCTGTCCGCAAATTAAATCGTCGAATCTGAGATGGAGAAACATAAATATCATCCGGCCCGGGGAGATAGTTGTAGTCCGGGGCCCTTAAAAAACCAAACCCATCGGGCAGGATTTCCAAAACCCCTTCCCCGTAAATGAGGCCGTTTTTTTCCGTTTGGGCCTGAAGAAGGGCGAAAATAAGCTCCTGTTTCCTCATCCCGCTGGCCCCTTCAATATTGAATTCTTTGCCCATCTGGGTCAGTTCACTGATCTTTTTTTGCTTAAGCTCGGCTAAATTCATAGTGTCCTCGTTATGCTAAATTCTTTAATAAACTTAATGGTGTTCTTTGGAGGAATAGGCCCTTTTATCGTTAATTAATAAAAGGCTTATAAACTAAATTATGGTTGATTACTAAATCCCTTTATTGATCTTAGATGATTGCAATGGGAAATAATGACGATGATTTTGGAATCTGTCGGTTTCTTTTTGGATTTATATCCTTAACAGGTAGGAATTGGTGCTTTCTTGGAGCACCATGATCTCCTTTTGTTTATGGTCAATTACAGCATAATTCCAAGGATGTCAAGTATTTTTTATTTCTTTTGGCTAGGGTTATTCTATTCTATCGGCACAAGTTCGTAAAAACTTGATTAGGTCTTCCATATCCCCGGGTAGGGGCGAAGAAAAATCTAATAAATTTCGATTGGTTGGATGACTAAAGGTCAGATGGCTGGAATGGAGCAATTGACGGGAAATTGTTTTTAGGACTTCAGTCGGTAGTCCTTTCTCTTTTGTTTTGATGTTTTTCCCCCCGCCATATAAGGGATCCCCTACCACCGGCAATCCTTGGGAGGAGAGGTGAACGCGGATCTGATGAGTCCTTCCGGTTTTTAATCCCAGTTTCATCCAGGTGATTTTCTGGGTGGGAAATCTTTCGATGACCTGCCATTCGGTCACAGCTGGTTTGCCCTTGTTTTCATCAACGGTCATCTTTTTTCGCTGCACCGGGTGCCGGCCGATAGGTTTTTCAATTCGACCATGATTTTTTTGAGGGAGACCCCAAATCAAGGCCTGATATTCCTTGATCACCTTTCCTGTTTGGAATTGACGAATCAGTTGCTGATGCGATGCATCATTTTTAGCCACTATCATCAGCCCGGAGGTGTCTTTATCCAGGCGGTGAACAATTCCGGGCCGCAGCATCCCTCCTATTCCTGAAAGATCGAGGCAGTGAAAAAGCAAGGCATGGACCAGGGTTCCGGAATAATTCCCCGGGGCCGGATGTACGACCAATCCGGGCGGTTTGTCCAAGACCAATAGGTCCTTGTCTTCATAGAGAATGGATAAGGGGATATTTTCAGGGGTCAGCGATAAAGGGATAGGGTCTTCGGGAAATACTTCCAGAAAATCTCCTCCTTTTAAACGATATCCTCCTTTTTCAGATTTACCGTTGACCGAAATTCGCCCTTCATCAATCCATTTCTTAAGCTGAGAACGTGAATAAGGAACTCCCTTTCCCTTTAGAAAAAGATCTAATCGTTTATGGAGATCAGCGGGTTGGACTTTGAAAGTGTATGGTGTGCTCAAGGAGTTGATGATTCTAGAGATTGGATTATAGATGCCTGATGCTCGATACCGGATACCAGATAAAAAAACTTTGGTCTTCCGGCATCGGGCATCCGTATTCTTAACTACCCATTCTTAATCTCGGTAAAGATCATCCGGCCGGTTCCGGTTTGCAGGACACTGGTAACAACCACCTCAATCGTTCGGCCGATATGCTTTCTGGCATTTTCAACCACCACCATGGTCCCATCGTCCATATAGGCAACACCCTGCCCCGGAGTTTTCCCTTCTCGAATTATTTGGACGGTTAAGATTTCCCCGGATAAAACGGCTGGTTTCAGGGCATTTGCCAGCTTGTTCAGATTCAGGCATTTAACTCCCCGCAATTCAGCCACTTTATTGAGATTGAAATCATTAGTAATGATCGTTCCATTCAATTCCAGGGCCAGATCGACCAATTTGGCATCCACATTGTCCTTGGGAGGATTCTGGTCCAGGATGATGACCTCCTGGTCTTTTTGTTTCTGTATTTTTTCAATAACATCCAAACCCCTTCGTCCCCGGATTTTTTTTAAAGGGTCGTTGGAGTCGGCAATATGGTGCAATTCCTGAAGGACAAACTGGGGAATAATCAAGGTCCCCTCTACAAAACCGGTTTCACAGATATCGGCAATTCGGCCGTCAATGATTACACTGGTATCCAGCAGGTAACGGAAAAGGGTTTTAGAAAGGGACGAAGGAGACCTGGCGGAGTTGGCGAACCTGCCGATTTCTTCAGACTTGCTGCTGCCCAAAGATAATCCCAGATAACCCAAGATGCCGCTTAAAAAGAGCAATATTAAATAATGGAGATACACATCATTTTGGAAATAATCAAAAGGAAACATTAAAAGGCGGGCGACAACCAATCCTAGGACCAGACCGGTCACCCCTCCCAATGAACTGCGCAGGGGAACCTTTTTTAATTGTTTTTCAACTTCCAGGATAATGAAGGATAAGATAAGACCCAGGGCGGCCCCCAGGAAAGGAATCCACGTTATGCCCCGTATTCCTTCAATGTGGTCGGAAATAAAAAAACCGCCTATCAAACAGATGAGGATAAAAATTGCTTTTAAAAAAAATTGGTTCACTTTGTCACCTCCTTTCACCACCTTTCTGAAAAAAATCCGGCTCTCTTCATTTTGGGCTAGTCAGAAAATAAATGATGATTTCATTGGGTGAACCACAGCAGAAACGGCCTCGGACATGGATAGCGAGCGACTTTCCTGGCCTGCCAAGGGCGGTATTGATGTTAATTTTTAAAGATTCGTTTAATGTTCTCCTCCACCTTGGTTTCTTCCATTTTCTTGGCTATGGAGATTTCCTTAACCAAAAGACTCTTGGCCGTATCAAGCATTTTCCGTTCACCAAAAGAAAGCTCTTTTTCCAACTTCAACAAAAACAGATCACGAAGGACTTGGGCCACCTCAAAGACCGAACCGGTTTTTATTTTTTCCATATATTCCCGGTATCGTCGGTTCCAGCTCTGGTTGTCGAATTCAACATCTTTCTCTTTTAGGATTTTAAAAATTTTAGATACTTCCTCTTCCTTGATAATTTCTCTGAGTCCAACATTGTTGGCGTTGCTGATCGGGATCATGATAATCATATTATTATCTAAAATTCTCATAATATAAAAATTCTGAGAAGAACCGTAAAGGTTATGAGCCTCTATGGATTCTATCCGACCAACTCCATGGGCTGGATAAACCGCCAAATCCCCCACCTTAAATATCATCATGGGGTAACCTCCTGGCTTAAAATTTAGAACCTTATTAGTATATCACGTTCCCCGGAAAAACCCAATATAAAATTTTTTCTAATGTATTTAATAGGTTATTTAACTGGCTGGCAGATATTTTGAAATCGTCCCCAGATGAGTTGGCGCTGATTAGGAAGATTAGGATTCAATGGGTCAAGAATTCAAAGGCAAAGTTATTGGGGAAAAAACCCCTTGAATCCTCGACCCCTACTTGGTTAACAAAGTGATGCTTTCAAGATGAAATGTTTGTGGAAAGAAATCAACAGGTTGAGACCATTCAACCCCCCATCCCCTTTTTACCAATTGGGTCAGATCCCGGACTAGGGTCATGGGATCGCAGGAAATATAAAGTATTCCTTTTGTGTTCCAGTCACCCAACATCGGGATTACCTCCAGTGCCCCGGTTCGAGGGGGATCCAGGATAATCCAGGAAACAGGATTCGCAGACTTTTTCAATTGATTGAGCCCCTCTTCGACCCCGGCCTGAATGAAGGTGCAGTTGGAAATTTGGTTGCTTTTCCCGTTCCAGCGGGCATTGGTCACCGCCAGGGGGAAGGCCTCAATACCGACTACCTCTTGAGCCTTCATGGCTACCGGGAGGGAAAAATTCCCCAGGCCGCAATAGAGATCAAGGACGGTATCCTGGCTGTCAAACAGGTTCAGGCTTAAGAGCCGGGCTATCAACTGCCGGTTCAGTTCCAGGTTGACCTGGGTAAAAACCAAGGGGAAACAAGTCAATCGGAGGTCCTTTGGCAGTCCGGTTTCAGAAGCTGGAAGCCAGTATTCCGGGCTTTCCTTCCCAATGGAGAAAGGGTGTTCTCCGATCAGTGGAAGGCAATCTGATTTCTTAAAAAGGAGATAGTTTATCCCTTGGATGGGTAAGAGTTCTTTGGTGATCCTTTTTTTTTGAGAGGGATCAAGCCCTTGGGGAGAGATGAAAACGATCCCTCCTCTTCGAGTCATTTCATGGACCTGGAGTTCGATATCCGGGGCCCATTTTTTGAGTTGGAGGCCTCGCATCTTTTCCGGCAACACTTTTAGGACCTCATTTGAAGGGTCATTAGCTAACAGGCAGCCATCAAGGGCCACCAAGTCGTGACTTTTGGGTCTAAAAAAACCGAGACAAAACTGTTTGTTTTTCCAAGATGTTTTAAGATGAAGACGATGACGGTAGCCGAAAGCCGCTGGGGATTGCAGCGTTGGAAGAACCAGGACCTTTTGGGGTTTCAGGGCATGCTCCAGGGTTTGTTTAAAAAGCCTTTCTTTTTCTTGGACCTGCCTTTGGAAAGCAAGGTGCTGGAGCTGACACCCTCCGCATTCCCGGTAGAAGGGACAGGGCGGCTCAACCCGATCCGGTGAAGGCTCAAGAATGCGGACCAACTTCCCTTGACTGTAGTTTTTTTTAGATTGGACTATTTCCACTTCAACGACTTCCCCTGGAAGACTGAAAGGGATAAAAACAACTTTCCCTTCTATCCGACCTATACCCTCGCCTCCCCAAGAAAGGTCTGAAATAGTTACCACAGGCATATGATACCCCGATAGACCTGTTTTCGAAAGGAGCGGGGAAGCCTGCCTACGGAAGAGGATAACTCCAGGTAGAAAATCAGGAAAATTAAAAGGATAACGTTTTGTAAATACATCATGAGTATTAGAGAAAGGGCAAAGGGAATGATATTTTATTTTCCTCTTGAATTCATGAATTCTTTGTATCCGTTGATGGTCTTGAAAGGGGAGAGAATTTATTTCATTATATCTATATTCGACAGGCTTTTCCATCATAAATTTAATAGTTGACCTCGTTCTAATCAATATGCTATGAATTCTATAATTATCTTTGTGTAAAAAGGGATCCGATCCAAAACGGAAGCTAAAAATTAGAGCCATCCTTTCATCCCGGATGAGCACGGCTGTGGGGTTTTAATCGAGCAGACCCGAAATTCGAGAGAAAGGCCCAGCAGGTGCACAATACCTTTTTCTACGATTTTTAAGAACCATCCAATCAAAACCAATAGGAGCATGGCAAAGCCGATGGGTAAGAAAAATAATGGAAACGGCCGATCTATGGAAGGGATCTATTCTTTTTATTCTCCTTTCTATGATCTGATTTTCGGCAAAGTTTTTGAGTCCGGTAGAAAGAAGGCCATTAATTATTTGAATTCCTCCAATAAAAAAATCCTCGAAGTCGGGATCGGGACGGGTTTAACCTTGCCCCATTACCCTAAAAGCTGTCATATCGTCGGGATTGACATTTCCGCCAAGATGATTGAACGGGCTAAACAACGGGTCAAAGAGATGGGGAATGGACTCAAGGTGGACCTTCAGGTTATGGACGCCTGTAAGATGAATTTTGAAGACAACACCTTTGATGCCGTTCTTTCCCCTTATGTTTTTACTACCGTTCAGGATCCCCATCAATTCTGCCAGGAAATTATCCGGGTCTGTAAACCGGGCGGACAAATCATCATTGTCAACCACTCCAAAAATCCTGACCGGCTGCTGGGTAAAATAGAATCCATAGCCTCTCCTCTTTTTGCCAAGGTTGGTTTTGTCACCAACCTGGATGTGGTCTCCTTGGTTAAGTCTACGGAAATCGAGATTCAGAGAATCATCAAATGTAACCTCTTTTACCTGCACAAAATCATCCTGGGGCAAAAACCTTTAGCCCTGAGGTGAATCTTTCTGAAATATCATGCGAAAATACCTTTCGGCGTTCAGCGTTCATAGAACTCGAATATCATGATTTGAGGACACCCGTCTTATGCGAGCCTAAGGGTATTTTTTGAGTCTTTAAGGATCTCCCTATGTTTAAAAAAATAACTAAAAAAGAAGTCCAAGCCCTGGAGAAGCGCTTGGTTTACCGCCGACATTTGGTCTGGGATGAGCTTTCCTCAGAAGAAAAAGAAAAGGTTTGGGAGCTTTCTGAGGACTATAAGGCCTTTTTAAATGCCTCTAAAACCGAACGGGAAACGATCGGCGAAATTTCTCGCAGACTTATCCGGGCGGGATTTAGAGATCTTGATCATGCCCGTTCAAAGGGAAAGGGTTTTCGGGTCTTGAAGGACAAAGTTTTGGCCCTGGCCATTCTCGGGGAGAAACCCCTATCGGCAGGGCTTCAAATAATCGCTTCCCATGTGGACGCGCCCCGCTTGGACCTAAAACAGCACCCTTTATACGAAGAAACAGACTTAGCCTTTTTTAAGACCCATTATTATGGAGGGATCAAAAAATATCAGTGGCTGGCCAGACCTCTCGCCCTTCATGGGACCATTTTTACAGCCGAAAACAAAAAAATCAATTTGGCCATCGGGGGAAAAAACCAGGACCCCGTCTTTTCCGTGGCCGATCTCCTGCCCCATTTGGCCCGAAAGGTACAAATGGAAAAAAAGCTCTCCGAGGCTATTGAAGGAGAAAAGCTTAACATCCTTATCGGCAGTATTCCTCTGGGTCCTGAGGAAAGCAAAGAACGGTTTAAGCTGGCGATCCTGCGATATCTTGATGAAAAATACGGATTGATTGAAGAGGATTTGATCAGTGCCGAACTGGAGCTGGTACCGGCCGAGCCGGCCCGTGATGTGGGCCTGGATAGGGGGATCGTCGGGGCCTACGGTCAGGATGATCGGGCTTGTGTCTTCAGCGGCCTGAAAGCCGCCCTGGAGGTGGAAAAACCAACCAGGACGGTGGTTGTTCTGTTTTTTGACAAAGAGGAGATCGGCAGCGAAGGCAATACCAGCGCCCGGGCCCAGATATTGGAGGCCTTTTTGCCACGATTGTTTTCCCTTAAAGGCGAGACCTTTTCTCATCAGGTCTTCAATGAAACCCTGGCCGTTTCTCGGGCCATTTCAGCCGACGTGGCCGGGGCCCTGGATCCCGATTACCAGGAAGTCCATGAAAAGCGAAATGCCCCGCGTCTGGGGTGCGGCCTTTGCCTGACCAAATTTACCGGTTCCGGAGGGAAAATCGGCTCCAGCGACGCCCATGCCGAATATGTTCACTGGATCAGAAAATTGTTCAACCAAAACGGGATTGTCTGGCAGACCGGGGAACTGGGCAAGGTGGATGAAGGGGGAGGGGGTACAATCGCTAAATTTTTAGCCGCATTGGGTCTGGAGATTGTTGATTGCGGCACTCCGGTCCTGTCCATGCATTCCCCCTTCGAATTGGTCAGCAAGGCCGACCTGTATATGACTTACAAAGGATACAAGGCCTTTCTCCTGGCATCTTAATTTCTATTATGCAGTGCGAAAATAGTGTTCGAGATTAAGCCTTTGACTGGCCCTATTTTCATTCCGGCTTCCGAATGGAAGCCTCTTTTTTAGGTCAGCAAAGCTGACCGTATGGTGGTGTCACGCCCCAGGCGGGGCATGACGGTTTAAAACAAAACTCCTCGAACTTCAGATCGACTACTCTTCCAGGGCCTTAATTCTGATTTTTTTCCAAAAGTCTTAGATATTTCTTGCCTCGTAGTTCTATTTTTTTCTTTTTTGTACTGGCATCTCTTCCTGGTCTTATAATATGATTTTTTTATTCAACCAAGTTGTTATCAAAAACTAAACCATCATTTCTACCTTTCCTTTTAAAAATAATTTAAAAAATAATTGACTTTTTTTAGTTTAATTATATTTTATAGAGAGAAACAATTCCATCATAGAATTTTTTCTTGAAAAATAAGTAATAGTGGAGCCTTTTGCAAAAGGATAGATTGTACCAAGTTAAAACCAAATCAAGAAGAATGCCTTAAGGAGGAAAAATGAGAACCAAGGAAAAGTATATCCAGGGCCTGTCCAAGATGAAAAGAAATATTTATTTTGACGGCCAATTGATCGACCGAACGGATGAACTCCAGCAGGACTGTTTCAATACCATAGGCACTACCTATGATGAAGCAGCCAAGCCGGAGAACCAAGACCTGTGCACCGCCATCTCCCATCTTACGGGTGAGAGAATCAACCGGTTTACCCATGTCCATCAAAATACCGAAGACCTGCACAGGAAGCAGGACATGACCCGTATGCTCTGCCAGAAGGTGGGGGGATGTATCCAGCGCTGCATGGGCATTGACGGCACCAACGCCGTTTACAATGTCTCTTACGAGGCGGATAAGCAGAACAACGGGGCCACCCAGTATCATGAGAACTTTAAGAAGTGGCTGACCCGTTTTCAGACCGAAGACTTGGTGGGATGTTGTGCCCAGACGGACGTCAAAGGCGACCGGCTGCTCAGACCGGCCGATCAGGAGAATCCGGATGCTTATGTCCGGATCAAGGAGAGACGTAAGGACGGCATCGTGGTCAGCGGCTGCAAGGTTCACATTTCAGAGGCCTCAGTGGCCGACGAGGTGCTGGTGCTCCCCACCCGGGCTTTGCGTCCTGAGGACAAGGACTATGCCGTGGCCTTCGCCGTTCCCGGAGACTGGGACGGATTGAAGCAAGTGGTCACTATCCACAATCTCCGATCCAGGGAACATTTCAAGCGGGGATTTGTGCCCGGTGCTACTGATTCCTATATGATCTTTGATGACTGCTTCGTCCCCTGGGAAAGGGTCTTCCTGGCCGGAGAATGGCAGCATGGCGGGGTGTTAGCCTTACTTTTCGCCCTGTTCCACCGTCATTCCTATTCGGGCTGCAAGCCGGCCATCGGTGACGTCTTATTGGGCACCGCGGCCCTGGCTGCCGAAGTGAATAATATCCATAAGGCCTCCCATGTGCGGGAGAAACTGGCCGAGATCATCATGACCACCGAATTGGGTTATGCCGCCGGATACACGGCTTCGGACCTGGGAAAGCCGGAAGTCTATATGCCCGGGGTGGGCTTTGTCCCCTATGGCCCTGGTTCGTATATTCCCAATTCGATCTACTGCAACGTCGGGCGTTGTCTGACGGGTGAGGCGGTTTACCGGGAAACAGAGATCCTGTGCGATCTGGCCGGAGGCGTGGTGGCCACTTTCCCTCATGAAAAGGATTTTGTAAACAAGGATATTAAAGATCTTCTTCTGAAGTACACCAAAAGGAATCCGAAGATGCCGGTGGAGGATCAGGCCCAGTTCTGGCGATACCTGGGCGATATGATGGTCTCGGCCACCGGCGGCATCAATAACGTGGGTAATTATCATGGCGGGGGTTCGCCGATCATGGAACAGATTGCCATCACCACCCAGTATGACATCGAGGCCAGGAAGAACCTGGTCAAGTACATCGCCGGCATGAGCGGCGGTGACCGGGAGGCCTTAAACGGTCAGAAGAAGAAGTAACCCAAACTTCTCGCTCTCTCTCATCTTAAAAGAAGGGATGATCGCGGGATTCAGGGGAAAGAATGAAAGAATTCAGAAGTCGGAAGCCGGAATGAAAAGACCATTTCTGGAGGTTATCTTTGTGACCCAGGCCAGAAGGCGAATCCCTTTTCCATTCCGGATACTGGCTTCTGAATTCTGAATTCAAAGAGAAAAGAGGAAATATTTTTTATTTTCTAAACCTTTTCAACAGCCGGATATTGATTGCATCCCAATCTTCCCCTTCTTTCTTTCCTTTCGGCGTTTCCAGGATAAAGGGGATACCCTTAAGATTCAAATCGGTCAACAAACGCTTAAAGGTTTTGAGGCCCAAAAATCCATGGCCGATCTGTTCATGGCGGTCGACCCTGGATCCTAAAGGGGTCTTGGAATCATTGACATGGATAACCTTCAGACGGTCCAGGCCGATGAGGTTTTGGAAGGATTCAAAGAAGTCTCTATACCCTCGGACCGAAACGATATCAAAACCGGCGGCATAGACGTGACAGGTATCCAGGCAAATCCCTAATGGCGTATTGTTCCGGCCCAAAGCCAGAATATCCCTTAATTGTTCCAGATTGCAGCCCAATTGGCTTCCGGATCCGGCGGTTGTTTCCAACAAGATTTTTATTTTCGGAACTTCGGCCTTGGTAAAGGCCCGATCGATCCCCTGGGCGATCCGTTTAATCCCTTGCTTTTCTCCGGCTTCCCGGTGACTGCCGGGATGTAGAATCAGATATTCGATGCCCAGACGGGCCGAGCGGACCAACTCCAAGGCCAGGGTCAGGATGGATTTGTCCCGCTGCTCTCTGTCGGGGGAGGCCAGATTTAACAAATAAGAAGCATGGGCCACCACCGGGCCGATTCCGGTCCTTTTCTGTTCAGTCTTATAACGAATCACTTCTTCCAGAGATAATTTCCCGGCCTTCCATTGGACATTAGGCTTGACAAAAACCTGAAAACATTCCCCGCCGACAGCCTGGATTCGCTGGAAAGCCTTTTCCAGGCCTCCGACAATAGACATATGGGCACCGATGGGATTGAACATTATCTTTAAAACAATACGTCGGGAATTTCCGCCTGCCGTGCTATAGATGGAAAGCCTTCCCTATGTTCTCTTCGATCTCTCCAGCTTCATGGTCACCAGGTTGTAAGAATCCGGGCATTGAGCCTGAATGGTGTCTCCCTGCCACCAGGGGAGATTACCTCCGAACTGGAAAGTGGATAGATTGGGAAAGATGTCATGATAGAAGTATCCACATAATCCACTGGGGTTGTGACAACTGATTTCAAAGGTATCACCGACCTGATGACCGGCACTGCATTTTCCCTTCACGCCGGTAATGGTGGCCACAACTTTTTGTCCTATCCCTGGATCGTTAGCCATTTTCCTGTTTCTCCTTTCATTGGGTTTTGCTTATTACCGTATCCAGAATTTTAAGCAATTAATATCAGGTTGTCTATCTGATTATAAACCCCTCATCCATTCCGGTCTCAGACCCACCTCACCTTGTATGGCCTTTTGGATTAAAGCCAAAGCCGGCTCTTTGCCTAGCGGATAGCGAACCTTGATGGGCAGGTAGTTGGAGGCATGGTTGGAATAAAAGAGCCCGCGTGAAAGCTGTGTGGCGGCCACCATTTCACCCAATTCGGTTAAAAGCTGGGTGACCTTAAGGGGCTGGAATTTCCCTTCGGCATAGTCCTGTCCCAACAAGGTGTTCGGTAGAACCATGACCGTTAAGGCCCCGACAAAATCAGGATCCATTTCAGTCAACAATCCCCCCGTTTCTCGGGCGTGGTCCAAAGACAGCTCTGGTCCGGCTATGCCCAATAGCACGGTGACCGAAAGCTTGATACCGGCCTTCTTTATCCGTTTCCCCTGAAGGATCAAATTTTCCCGGGAAGTCCCTTTACAGATTTTTTTTAGCAGTTCCGGATGGCCGGTCTCCACTCCCAGATAGACAATCCCCAATCCCAGTTCCTTAAGAAGACTTAGATCCTCATCGCTTTTCATCCGAATACTCTTGGCATTGGCATAGACCCCCACCCTTTTCACCCAGGGGAGGTGTTCCCGAATCCGCTCCAAGATCCAGACCAGACGTTTTTGGGGGATGATCAGGGCATCCCCATCCATAAGAAAAACTTTATTCTGTCTCCGGTAGTATCGGGAGGCAAAGTGAATGTCTTTTAAAATTCTTTCATCCGACTTGATTCGAAAGCGCTTGTCCTTGTAAGTGCCGCAAAAGGAACATTTGTTGTGAGAACAGCCTACGGTGACTTGCAGTAATATACTATAGGCTTCGCTGGGGGGACGGATGACCATCCCTTCATAATCCATTTCTTCTTCCTGATATTCATCCATCTTCAAACTCTTTATTGGTTTTTCCCAAATTCAAATTTCTTGAAAAGACCGTCCTGAAAAAAAAAGTATTTGATATCTTTTCCTCCCAACAAAGACGATTGTCGGAAAAAAGGTCAGGTTTCCTTAAGAAGGGAAAGGAGCCCGCCCCAGTCCGAGACCCTGGGAACCTGATTAGCCAAGATCTCGTTTTGCTCAGAGGGGGTGCTGGGCATAACGGGCAGGTTGTGATCCTGCACATAGGTCATCCAGACGGGTTTGAGCCCGGATCGGATGGCACCGAGAACGTCGGGATCAAGACTGTCGCCTACATAAACGATCTGATGGTTTTCATACCCCAGGTTTTCCACCAGCATCTTAAAAACCAGAGGATGGGGTTTCCGATAACCTATTACGCCTGAGACCAGAACCGTATCGAAGAAGGAGGCTAACCCCAATCGATCGAGAAGACCATTCACTGCCGGACCATGCGTGAAATTGGAAAGGAGCCCCAGCCGGTAGATCTCTTTAAGCTTGGTCAGCATTTCCAACGTTCCGGGTATCAGCCGGCAATAATCGAAGAAGGTCGAAAAGTAGGCCTCTACGGCCCTCGATATGGAAGCGTCGTCAGGAGAGACCGTATGCCCCAAAGAGACCAAGGCGGTGCTTATCCAGAAACGATTATGGGTTTCTTTGCCTTCCAACCGGGCTTCGTTCATAAACCGAATGGCCGATTCCCGATAAGCCTTTCTGAAGGAATCCGGTTCGAGCAGAAATCCGCTCTGGCCGAGGCTTCCGGTCAGACGGTGCATCGCCTCATTTAGTGCCTCCAGGTCGGCAATAATCAAGGTATTGAAAAGGTCAAAGCCGACGGCTTTCACATTATCCATAGATTCTTACTTTATAAATCTGAGAATTTATCTCTAACTTTTAACTCTAAGGTCCAAAATTTCAATGCTCTTTGGTTAGCTTTTTTTATCTGAATGAGAGGAAAAATGCAAGACCTTATCTATTCATTGCCGAAGCATTTTGAAATCGGTAATATTCGGCCAATCTGGCCAGAGCTCGGCTGGCACCGGCCAGCGTCCCAAAAACTGGGATCCCTTTGTTGGGAAGTTCGACTCTGAGTTTGGTGCGCAGTTCGCTCTCCCAGGGATCATTGGCAAAGGAATGGAACACAAGGACGATGGGTTTGCCGGCAGGGTTGCTTTTGGCGAAATCCGACAAATACTCAACCATTTTGCCCACCTGCTCCAAACCGGCATGCCGGGCCATATCCAGGTGCGGCATTACAATGAGCATTTCTATCACCGGATCAGCAATAACCAGCTCCACCTCGCGCATCATCGTAGAGGCATTACGAAAAACCAGACCCGTGTCCAAAGGATTCCTGATGCTTGCTCCTGCCAGGGAAATGAATTTCTTCAGCTCATTCTGGGTACTTTGACTCAAGGGGGGTACATCCAGACCTTCCCGACTGCACGTGTCGGCCGCCGCCACACTGGTGCCGCCCCCAAGTCCCATCACGGCTACCCTCTTGCCCTTGGGCGGTTTGACATAAAGAAACGACATGGCCGTTTCCGCCATCTCTTCCAAAGAGAAAACCGGCACCGCCCCGGTTTGGGCGAAGAAACCGCTCCAGATGGCCTCCTGACCCGCCAAGGAAGCCGTATGGGAGGCGACTGCCCTTGAGCCGTGATCCGTAAGACCGGCCTTCCAGAGAATGATTGGTTTGGTTCGGTTGATTTCCCTCACCTGATTCAACAACTTTCCGCCGTCCTTAATACCTTCAAGATACATGCAGATGATTTTTGTCTCCGCATCCGTGGCCAGATACTCCAGGAAATCGGTGCTGTCCAGCACATAAGCATTACCAAAGCTGATGACCTTGCTGAAGTTAACACCGTAGTTCGGGCCATAGTGAGCATACCAGTTACAATGCCCGCCGCTCTGGGAGAGAAAGCATACGGGGCCGCTCTTTCTGGGCAATTGGTCAAATGTTCCGATCCCTTCGGATGGCACATACAAACCCATGCAATTGGGCCCGATGAGTCGCAGTCGGCCGCGTTCGGCAATCTCCCGCACCTTCCGGCCCAACTCGATCCCTTCTTCCTCACCGGTCTCCTCAAAACCTGCGGTAAAGGCATGAATGTTTTTGGCCTCGGCTTTGATGCAATCTTCAAGAACTGCGGGCAGTATATGGGCCGGCACAGCAACAATCACCAGATCGATGGGCTCAGGAATAGACGAAACCGTCGGGTAGGCTTTGTAACCGAGCACTTCTGATGCCTTAGGGTTGACCGGGTATATCCGCCCTTTAAAACCGAGCTGCTCGTGACTGGTGATAAAAGCCGGACCCCCCGGAGCCCAGGGCGCCCCGCGCTTGGCATCAGACGATACGCCGACAATCGCTATTGTTTTTGGATGAAAGGCCCTCTCCAATCTTGCGTCCCAAGCCACTTCTAATCTCCTTTTTAGATAACAACGGATTTGCTGACGGTCTGAACTTGGTTTGATAAGTATTTCTTTTTGAATGGAAGGAGTATAAAATAGGAAGGAAATTGGAGTCAAGGGGAAATAAAGGTTTTGGAGAGTGTGAGCTGCCCTTTTGATAATGAAATAAAATCTGATTACCGACCGAATGTTAAAATAATGGAGAAATAACAGATGAAGGTCATGGCCTTTAACGGAAGTCCAAGGAAAAAATGGAACACGGCCACTCTGTTGAACAAGGCCTTGGAAGGTGCTGCCTCACAGGGTGCGGACATAGAACTTATTCACTTGTATGATCTTAATTTTCGAGGATGCCTGAGTTGCTTTTCTTGCAAAACAAAAGGCGGCTGGAGTTATGGAAAATGTGCCGCCCGGGATGACCTGACCCCAATCCTTAAAAAGGTGGAGGAGACCGATGCCATCATCCTGGGCTCCCCGATCTATTTTGGAACCGTTTCCGGGGAGATGAGATCCTTCATGGAACGCCTGGTCTTCCCCTTTTGGACTTATACCGATCCCCCTCGGTCGCTCTTCCCAAAAAGGATAAATGTGGGGGTTATTTATACCATGAATGCTACACCCGAATGGTTGCAAAAACTTGGGGTTGAGCGGCACCTCCGTTTTAATGAAAACGTGCTTAACATGACCTTCGGAAATCTGGAATCCGTCTATTGCTTTGATACCTATCAGTTTGAAGATTATTCAAAGGTGGTGGCGGACCGTTTTGATGGAACGAAGAAGGCCAAGAGACGTGAGGAAGTATTTCCCATAGATTGCCAAAAGGCTTTTGAAATGGGAGTTAGATTGACCCAAAAAATTGAAAGTTAAAATTATTTTCTTGCATTTATTTTTAAGAAGGTTTTAAAAAGAAAGGCCCAATGAACTGGAAAAAACTGATCACTCTGGACAATCAATTTCAGGCCGATCTCCTGACTGATGCTTTGGGAAAGGCCGAGATACCCTTCCTGGTCAGGGAATATAAAGATACCGCCTACGACGGGCTGTTTGTAACCCAGAAAGGGTGGGGAACGGTCATGGTGGAAGAAACCCTTTTGGAAGAAGCCAAGGCTATTTCAAAAGACCTTCTCGGTTCTTAGCCTGGGTTATTGGAGACGCCTTGGGGACCTTCTCATCTATTTTCGTTCTACGAATTCCACAATATTGCCATCCGGGTCTTTGACCATGGCTATGCGCACGCCGGGCCTGATCTCTCTTTCAGCGACCACAAATTCTATGTTGTTTTTTTTCAGATCATCGCAAAGCTCTGAAAGATTCTCTATCACGAAGGTTACATAACGAAATCCTAATTGATTTTCCAAGCCGCTGGCGCCGCCGAGCGGCACTTTCTTTGGTTCGATAAGCTTGAAGTCGCTTTCGCCGAAATGGAGCCTATGCATGGTCCCAAACCATAAGGGCATCGTTCCCACAAACTCCAGCCCCAATAGGTTCTGATAAAAATTGAGACTCGCCTTGATGTCACTGGCGATCACACCGATGTCCAGAGAATTTTTTGCCGGTTTCATCATCTTGTTTTATTCCTTTCAGCTTGTGATGGATAGAATTATATCATAAAAAGGATGGTAAAGAAATTTGGATTTGAAAATCTAAAAGTGGGATATCAGGGTCGGACCTTTATTTTTGACTTTCAGCGGGCGCACACTCCTCATAGAAACACATTAATTCCCAAAAGAAACGATATGTATTGTCAAAAATAAAGGGCCTTTGCCCCATTTTTTGCAAAGCTCAATTATCCTGGGACAATGGCGAATTTTACGGGTGCGACAGCAATACACCGCCATCCGCCAGGATGGTCTCTCCAGTTATATAGCTCGAGGCGTCAGAGGCCAGAAAAAGAGCGATGGTAGCGATCTCTTCGGGTTGGCCCATTCTGCCCAACGGGATGCTTTTTTTACGGTGCTCTTCGATCTCAGGCGTCCTCCATTGTGCGGTCCCGGGGGTATCGATGTAACCGGGAGCTATGCTGTTGACCCTAATGTTGTATGGGGACAACTCCAGCGCTATTGTCTTGGTCATGCTGACGACGGCAGCCTTTGATGCGCCATACGGAACGGCGCTTACAGCGGCACGGAAGGCATCCATGGATGAAATATTTAGGATATTTCCCGATTTTTGCCCGGCCATTATTTTAGCGGCAGCGTTGCTGCACAAAAAAACACTTTTCAGGGTGGAACGCACCACCGCGTCCCAACCGTTTTCGCTGAGTTCCAGAAAAGGGACCTTGAAATTTCCGGCGGCGTTGTTTACCAGAATATCGATCCTGCCGAAATGATCCACGGCAGTATTGAACATTTCGGCCACTTGTCCCGAATTTCTTACATCCGTAACCTTTGCCAGGACTTCTCTGCCCTGGTCGCGCAACTCTTGAGCAGTTGCCTGAACCGTCTCTTCAATCCTGTCCGAGACAAGGATTTTGGCGCCGGCTTCGCTGAAAACCGAAGCGATTTCTTTGCCGATTCCTTGGCCGCCGCCGGTGATGATAGCCACGCGGCCCGTAAGTTTAAATTTGTCTAACGTGGTCATGGTTTGTCTTCCTCCTTTTGTGGCCTTGTCCAATTGGATTAAAACCGCATGAGCCTTCTATCCATATTTAGAAAAATGAATTCGATTGTCACTATGAAATTTCGTTTGTAAGCAACCTAACAAAGTTATGTTAAAATGTAAAGTTATTAAAGATATATATTTATATTAATACTCATTTTTATCTTGACGCGGTTTTTTGGCTACACTAATATGTTGCCGCTTGACACGATATTTTATAGCGTCGGCGCAGGGATATTGAGAATACATGAATTAGGCTATGCATATGAGGGAAGTATTTTCCGGAAGAAAACTGTTAACCTGAAAAACAAAGAAGGAGATCAAAGTCATGACCGATTACAGTCGCTATGAATTCATTAAGGTAGAAAAAGAAGGTAAGCTGGCTACATTAACCCTAAACCGTCCGGACTCTCTAAACTCAATACACCCTCAGCTTCACAGAGAGATTGAGAACATCTGGATGGATGTGGCCCGGGATGTTGAAGTCAACGCGATTATTCTTACCGGGGCCGGAAAGGCGTTTAGTGCGGGTGGTGATGTCAAAGGCATGGATTCAAGAAGCGATCCTGACGAAGCCAGACGCTATTCCCTTATGACCGTGGGCAACGCACGCCGGTTGATTCAAAATATGTTGATGGTCGAACAGCCGATCATCGGGGCAATCAACGGGGATGCCGTGGGGCTTGGGGCCACAATTGCCCTTTTCTGTGACGTCGTGATAGCGGCTGAAAAGGCTCGTTTTGGAGACCCCCACGTCAAGGTCGGCATCGTTGCTGGGGATGGAGGGGCCATTATCTGGCCGGCGCTGATCGGCGTTTCCCGGGCCAAGGAATTTTTAATGACGGGAAAGCTGATCAATGCAGTTGAGGCCGAGCGGATTGGCCTGGTGAACCATGTTGTCCCGCTGAACGAGGTCCTTCCCAAGGCCAGGGAGCTTGCCCAGGAACTTGCCGATGGGCCGACCTGGGCCATTCGCTATACCAAGGTGGCTGTAAACAAATTTTTAAGCAACCAGGTCAATTTAATTCTGGATGCTTCTCTCGGCCTGGAAATGCTTACTTTTAATACGGCCGATCATAAAGAGGCAACCAAAGCCTGGGTGGAGAAAAGAAAACCGCAGTTTAAAGGGTTCTAAGAGATATCCGCACCTGAGGCCGTGATTCGTCGGCTGAGGTCGCGTCTATAATCCATCATTTTAAAAAGAAATAAGGAGGAGTCCTATTATGGATTTTTCATTCAGCAGGGAAACAGAAGCTCTCCGCCAGGAAATCCGCCAGTTCATCAAGGATTATCCCCCCGAAGAATTCCCCGTGCAAGCCGCAGACGATTTCTGGGGTAATGGTGCCTACTCCTATGAATATACCAGAAAGATGGGAGAGGCGGGATGGCTGAGTCTAACCTGGCCAAAAGAGTGGGGGGGACGGGGAAGAACCATTCTGGACAAAATGGTTGTAGCTGAAGAACTGGCTTACTGCCGGGCCCCGAGCGCCTTTAACCTTATGCTGGACGGGATGTCCAACCATATTATAAGCCATGGAAATGATTATTTGAGAGAAGAGATTTTGCCTAAAATCGCCAAGGGGAGCATTGTTTTTTGGCTGGCTCTCAGCGAACCCAACGCCGGTTCTGACCTTTTAGCTCTTCAAACCAAGGCTGAAGAGAGAGACGATGTTTTTATCGTCAACGGCCAAAAAATATGGAGCGCTAGAGCACACTTGTCCGATTACGGATACCTGATCACCAGAACCGATCCGAATGTCCCTCGGCACAGAGGATTGAGCATGTTTATCGTCGATCGGAAGCTTCCCGGGATTACCATTGAACCGATTATCAACCTGGTCGGGGAAAATTATCATAATCATGTTTATTTTGACAATGTTGAAATCCCCAAGGAATTTTTGCTGGGCAAAAAAAATGAAGGCTTTTTTCAAATGCTCAAGGGATTGGAGATGGACAGATTCTGGGCCAGATATCAGAAACCTGCTGCCTGCAAACGGGTTTTGGATGATTTGATCGAATACTGTAAAAACAATTCCCGAAACGGCAGACCCCTTTATCAGGACACGGTCATTAGGCAAAGGCTGGCCCAAACAGCGATTGAAATTGAGACCTGCCGGCTGGCCTATTACCGTATTGCCTGGATGCTGGACCAAAAAATTCCCATCCGGTATGAAACGGCACTGGGAAAAACCTTTGCCGATGAGATGGGTCAGCGGTTAATGGATTTGGGCTTGGAAATATTCGGACTCGATGGCCAGCTTGAAGAGGGTTCAAAATCAGCGCCTTTTAAAGGACTGATCGAAAAATGGTATCTTGTCTGCAGGGGACACACCATAGCTGGCGGAACGGTCGAGATCATGAAAGACACTGTGGCCAGAATGGGTTTAGGCCTTTCAAAAAAAGGATAAGCAAAAGGAAATTCGTAAAGGGAGAAACCATCATGGATTTTAGACTTTCTGAAGAACAGCAGCTATTCAAAGAATCGGTTAATCATTTTCTTTCTAAGAATTACCAGACCGATATGCTTCGAAAAATGTTAAAAGGAGAAATGGAATTTCCATCCGAGTTATGGGAAAAGATATCGGAACTGGGATGGCTTGGGGTTGCGATTCCGGAGGAGTATGGCGGAAGCGGGATGGGATTTCAAGAGTTGGTCATACTTTTTGAGGAAATTGGAAGTGCCTGCCTGATCAGCCCCATCCTTTCGACGGTTCTTTCCTCTTTACTCATTCTTGAGGCCGGCAACAAGAAACAAAAAGAGTATTTTTTACCAAAGCTGGCCCGAGGGGAACTCATATTTGCCCTAGCCCTGCATGAACCGGGTTTTTATTATCAGCAAGGCGGAATTCAGGTTAAGGCCTCCAAGGTCAATAGCGATTATGTCCTTAACGGCCTAAAGGCCCCTGTTCCGGGCGGAAGCATGGCGGATTATTTCATTTGTCTCGCCAAAACAGGCAACAAGAACACGACGCTTTTTATGGTGAAAGCAGATGCGCCGGGTATCACCCTGTCCCCTCTAAAGACCATTGCCGATGGCGGTCAAGTGGAGATTCTCTTTGATCAGGTGGTGGTTTTCCCTGAAAATGTTTTGGGAGCGGCGAACCGGGGCTGGAGGCATGTCGAAAAAATTATTTCAAAGGCAGGCCTTTTAAAAAGTGCCGAAATGCTGGGCGGATCCAGAAAAACTCTGGATATGTGTGTGGAGTATATGAAAGTTCGGGAACAGTTCGGGCAAACCTTGGGCAGTTTCCAGGCGGTCCAGCACAAATGTGCGGAGATGCTCACCTGTGTCGATCTTTCCAGGGATATTGTTTACAAGCCGGCCTGGATGATCGATCAGGGGATGGCCTGCGACATTGATATCGCCATGGCCAAGGCCTGGACCAGCGATGCCTATCGGAGGGTGGTCCAAACTTCTTTCCAATTGTTCGGGGCTATCGCTTATTGCGAAGAACATGATATGCACTTGTACTTACGCCACGCCAAATCCAGTGAGGTAAATTTTGGGGATTCAAGCTTTCAGCGCAACGTAATCGCTGACCATTTATTTGCCTGAACATCATTTTCCGCACCGGGTCAATCATTCTGAAACTGTCATGCCCCGCTAGGGGCGTGACACCATGGAGCATGAAAATAGGGCTGTCGAAAGTCGAACATCGAATCCTATTTTCGAACTAAAGAGAGGAAATCATGAAGATCACCGAAGGCCACATTCCTTTGTATTTTCAATTTTATCTCCGAATCAAAAATGATATCCTCCTAGAGGAAATTCCACTTGGATCCAAAATCCCCAGTCTGCAACAGTTGATTGAAAGTTATGGCGTCAGCCTGATTACGGTCCGCAAGACCATGGATCTCCTCGAGCGCGAAGGACTGATTGTTCGCAGACGGGGGCACGGGACCTTTGTGAAGACGGACATCGGCAAATTAACAAGAGGCTTAAGACCGTTAAAGGACGAAATCAAGTCGCTCAATATTCATGATCCATTGGAGTTTCAACCGATCAACGAGGGTTGGATCGAACCCCCTGTCCGAATTAAAAAAATTTTCTCAGGCAGAGAAGATGCTTTTTTGAAAGGTCGTGTTTTCAATATCCGCCGCATTATGGCGCCGAGAAGAAGCCCGCACAGGAAAAGGCTGAATAATACGTTTATTCCGGCCTGGGTGATAAAACAGTTGAATCCCAAAGAATTTAAAAAAAAACCGGTTATTCAAATTGTATGTGAAACAAACCTATGGAATACCATGAATGTCACCGAGACCATTCGCCCCTGGATCTGTAACACCGAAGAGTCCGAACTCCTCGGAATTCAAGAGGGAACATCCGTCTTTTGGCTCTCTTTTGAATTTTTCACGCCAGATGGAGATGTTTTATTTTACTCGGAGTCCATAACGAATATTAACACCCTTATTAGAGAAGCCGTGATTAACATCGATAAGCGTAGCGGCAAGATAAGTTGATTTGTTTTAGATGGGACCAATCCAAAAAGTTTAGATTCTTAGACCCGACAATCTACGAATTTATGTCTAACTTGCTATTCGGTATCAGGAGGTCTTGTTCTTTATGTTGTCCAAAAAGCAACTTAACGCCATTTTCCGCCCCAAAGGCTAAGTTTGATTCGGCTTAGGGCCTTCAGCTCGGCTTCCGGCCGACCGGCCTGTTTCCAGCTTGGGTGTAGGCCTACTTCTTAATAAAGTTCAACGTTTGGCCCGGCAAAGAAGCTCATGGCTTACTGGTGGACAACATAAAAAACAAGACCTCCTGATACCCAAATTTCAAATATCTTTGGTTAGGTTTGAGTTAGTTAAAGGAGTTGTCATGGAACGTCTCAAAGATAAAGTAGCTGTTGTAACCGGGGGAGCACAGGGAATAGGCGAGGCCATAGCCAAAAGGCTGGCCGATGAGGGCGCTGCAATCGGCATCTTCGATATTCAGTCCGAGAAGGCGCAAGAAGTGGCAGACGATATCGCCTCTGGGGGAGGAAAGGCCACAGCTTTTACCGCGGACATTACGAGTGTCAAAGATGTTCAAGAGGCGGTTAATGGCGCGGAAAGTCAATTTGGGAAAATAGACATTCTGATCAATAACGCCGGTTGGAGCAGGCTGGTGCCGTTCATGGATATGACTGACGAGCTGTGTGACCAACTGATTGCCGTCAATCTCAAAGGGCTCATCATAGTCACCAAAGCGGTGGTCGGCGGGATGATAAACAGGAATTATGGGCGGATTGTCAACATTGCTTCAGATGCGGGCCGAGTCGGGGCCACGAACGAAACTGTTTATTCCGCCTGCAAGGGCGGTGTGATTGCCATCACCAAAACACTGGCCCAGGAACTCGCCAGATATAATGTCCTGGTAAATTGCGTGGCGCCGGGGATTGTCGAGACTCCTTTGCTGGATAGTACGACCGAAACAGATTCGAATCGTTCCGCGGCCTTCATGAAGCGGATACCGGTGCGGCGCAGGGGGAAGCCTGAGGAAATAGCGGCAGCCGTAGCTTTTTTTGCCTCAGAGGACGCCAGCTACATTACTGGTCAAACCCTAAGCGTTAGCGGCGGGCTGACTATGATCTAACGCCGTCCAATTGCTGGATCTACCGCCCAAAGCGGCTTGCTATAATCGCTCCATGCTCAAGCTCATATTCACAAAGCTCGAGCATTACCCCGAAGGTATCTTTGGGATGGAATTGCGCCTCTTTGATCTTACCGGATTCTATGCGCCGCACGAGCCTGACACCAAGAGATTCTAAGTGGGCGATGGCCTCCTCAATGTCAGGAACTTTCAGGGAGATAGCTGCTATGCCCTCCCCTCTGCGCTCAATGGTCTTGGTGACGGCACTGTCCTTGGAGACGCCTTCGATAATTTCCAGTCCAAGGGGATCAAGGGTAGTCCTGGCCTCCAGATTTTTAGGACTATGGGGTTCGGTGAATTTTGTGCCCAGTGCCTCTTCGAAAAATTTTACGGCTTTATCCAGATCCTTTACAAAGATATGAATGTGATCGATCTTTTCCACTTTCATTTCTTTTGTCTCCTTAGATGTCTTATCATGATGTAATACTAAAGAAAGTATTTTGGTTTTGAACTGTCGCCTTTTTTCATTTCTGGCTGTCCAACAGTTTTTCCGCCTCAGCCAGGGTTTCCACGTTGGTGGGGTCATATCCGGAAAGGATGCTCATTCGTTTGAATTGTAATCCCGAAAGTACACTTTCATCTACAGCTTG
This sequence comes from Thermodesulfobacteriota bacterium, assembly GCA_049520575.1. GTDB lineage: Bacteria > Desulfobacterota > RBG-13-43-22 > RBG-13-43-22 > RBG-13-43-22 > RBG-13-43-22. Next base: position 25,242 of record JBEKPQ010000039.1, read on the forward strand.
TACCCCGAGGCGAACCCCGGATGTCCTGAAATGAACCTGAACGCGTTCGATTTCTTTTGTTCCTTCAGACGTATTGGGAACGGTTGTCCCCTTTACATTTTTACTCGATCAGCAAAAAAGCGTATCTATTCATGGCTTGGTCGTAGTCCTTCAAAACCTGAACGGGGTAACCTAGGCTGCGAACGGTTGCATACACATCTATACCCATGGCGTCGGCGCCCGGACGGGCAATTTTAGGGTTCTTGCATTTCAAACGATCAGCGGCACAGTCCTCACAAAACCCGCAGGAAGCAAACGGGAGAAGGAACGTTTTGTAGTAACCGGAAAGGAACACTTCTCTTTCGAGCTCCACTAGTTCCGAGATAACGCCTTGGCTCCACCCTTTCCGATCCTCAGGGGTCTCCAGTTTTTTTTCAAAATGGAACACCGCAGCCTGGCTGTATTCTGAAATCATCTGCCGGCACTCCTCAATGGACGGGACATTGGGAGGACACGTTCCTCTCTTACCATAAGCAGGACAACCGAACATACATCGGAACCGCACCCACTGAGCCACAATGATATCCTTGGCTTCAATCCATTTGAAATCGGGAAATCCCCGATCCTTAAACAATTTTTCCAGCGTTGCTTTCTCCACCATTTCAAGCCTCCTCATGTTCACGGACCATTTCCGACACGGCGATCCCTTCTTTAGGTATCCTATCTCTTGAACCGTTCCTTTGGACCAATCGTCTCAAGACTTACCTCTAAGCCGCCACTCCCGGCTGATCCCAAATTCTAAAAACCTAATGATTATGATGAATGGAACTATAGCATAAAAAGTACTATAGCATAAAATAGTTGAGAAATTCAGATTTTAAAATCTGAAAAAAATATTAGGGTCGGATATCTATTCTTGATTTTAGGCTGGCTCACCCCCCCCCATTAAAACATCCCTTTTTCTTGAAGAAACGGCATGCGTTGTCAATATTGATGATTTGACTCCATGCCCTCTATTTTTCTCCTTGACTGTGCTTTTTTCTTTCCTTATATTTCTCTTATTAAAAAGAAATTCTTATCAACGATCGGCGATACGAGCGGTTTATAAAACCGCTGTTTTTGCCAAATAAGGAGGTTGCAATGAAGAACACAAATGTGGCAACGATTTTTGCTCTCTTGGGCTTGGTTGCGGTCGTGATGTTTTTTCCCGGATGCGGTGGGAGCGTGAAGATGGGCGATCTGCCCGTTTATCCCGGTGCGGTCGAACTCAAGGCCGGCACCAGTAAGATCGGCGACACGCTGGCCAAGAACATGTCCCAGGACGCGGCCCTGCGCCAAACCATAGGTGCGGGCGGCCAGACAGAGCAGCGTGGATTCACGCTGCCTACGGCGACGACCTGGGATGCGGTGAAGGCGTTTTTCGAAAAAGAGCTCAAAGCCCGCGGCTGGGAATCGGGGCTCGGCGGTTCGGCCGGGAAATTCGTCGATGTCAACTCCATCATGGACACGGCCACCAAGTCCAATGATATGACTCATACGATGATCTGGAGCAAGGGCAAACAGATCTTGACCCTGCTCATGCTCAACCTGCCAGCTAAAGCCGGCCAGAAGGAGTTGATCCTCTCGCTTTCGACTCGGTGAGCCCGGTCGCACTCTTCTGACTTTATTTCTCCCAGCGCCAGCGCATCCGCGCCAGGTCGCGGCCGTCATTCGACCGCAGCAGGCTCTGGACAAAGACGACGTCCGCCGCATGGATTTGGGGATGCTGATAAAAAAATAAATTACCCTAAGGGAGCAGTGGGGTTTTTTTATTATGAATATCTCAACTGGAAATTTACAGCATGAACGATAACGGGAAAACCAAAGAGCAACTGATCCAAGAGTTGGAAGATCTTCGACCAAGGATTGCTGAACTGGAAAAAACAGAAACCGAGTACCAACAGGCCGAGGAGACCATGCAGGGGCAAATTAAAGAACTGGACTGTTTTTACAATATCTCGGCCTTGTTGGAGTTACCGGGCATCACTTTAGACGAGATAATGAAGAGAACCGTTATGCTCCTGCCTCCGGCCTGGCAGTTTCCCGAGATCACAACGGCCTGCATCGTACTGGAAGGACAGGCCTTCCAGACGGAACACTTCCGGGAAACGTCCTGGATGCAGACCCGTGAAATTATTGTACATGGCAAACCGGTCGGACAGGTAGAGGTATGTTATCTCGAAGAGCGGCTGGCGAGAGATGAAGGACCGTTTCTGAAAGAGGAGCGAAAATTGCTCAACGCCATAACCGAGCGGCTTGGCCATATCATCGAGAGGATAAAGGCCGAGGAGACACTAAGGGAGAGCGAGGAGAAATACCGGAGTCTGGTGGAAAATATCAGCGATGTTATCTTCGATGTTGATCATCAGGGGGTGGTACTCTATTTCAGCCCGCTTGGAAAGGATATCTGGGGATACAATCGGGAAGATGTCATTGGGAAGAACTTCATTGAACTTATCCATCCGGATGATCGGGACCTTCTACTGCAGCGATTTGTGGAACTCAGCGACGGTGTAGAAAAGCCATTGAGCTACAGGTTCAAAGACAAAGCCGGTAATTTTAGATGGGTGCGGTCCAACACAAAACCCCGGATAGAAAACGGCATATTTGTCGGCGCCAGCGGGACGCTCATCGACATCACCAAGCAAAAAGAGGTGGAGGCCTTGCTGATGGAAAGCGAAAAAAAATATCGTGAACTCAGTATTATCGATGACCTCACCCAGCTTTACAATTCCCGGCATTTTTACTTTCAACTTAAAATCGAATTAGACCGGTCGAACCGCTATGAACTGCCTTTAACTCTCCTCATGCTTGATCTTGACAATTTCAAGGCATTCAACGACGCTTACGGCCATGTTAAGGGAGATCAGGTCTTGATGCGAATCGGCCAGGTGATCAAAAGATGCCTGCGCGAGACGGATTTCGCTTATCGTTATGGCGGCGAAGAATTCACCATCCTCCTGCCCATGACAACAAG
>JBEKPQ010000040.1:0-28019 GCA_049520575.1 Thermodesulfobacteriota bacterium
CTCGGAACGGCAACAAGCATCAGGTGATATTCTTCGGGCTTCAGCTTGCGCAGGGTAAACAGCTCTGTACTGCCTATGTGATTAGTCGGCCGTATGGATACCCTGATTTCTTGAGCTGCCTCAAGTTCTTTCTTGGTAATGACTCCCCTTTTTACCCCCCCGCCCATTTGAGCGACTTGGGATTCGATGTACTCAAAAAGTTTTACATGTTCCACGTTGGACATTTACCTCCCTTCTTTTACCTTTCTTTTTTTCTTCTCGATCGAAGCTTTCCCTGAGGGCGGGAATCCTGCAATTTTGAGAAAAGAGACTTTTCCCCCCCCGCCTTTTCAAATACCCTCCTCGAGGATATCTCAGTCGGTAAAATAAAGTATAGAAAAGACCCTCTTGGGTGTCAAGAAGATATAATCCCGAACCTTAAACCCGCTCCCGGTCAACAGGAATGAGGTTTCTAAATTTATCTTGACAATCCTTATAGCCCCAAATTAAATTGAAGATTATTGGTCCGTCCATTGATCTGAAATTCAGAGAATTTTTTCATACCCAGACCAAAGGTTAGTAGTCTTTCTTGAAATGTTCTAATTATGGAAAATATATAAAGGAGGGAGCGATTTAGTATGACGAAAAAAATAACCTACCCTGAATTCAGCTCACGGTATCCGTTACTCCTGACTACCTTTATGAAAAGGCCGTTGAATATGTATCCGGATGATATCGGTATTGTTTATCGGAATGATGCCGGTGAATATTTCAGGTTTACCTGGCGACAGTGGTACGAGCGAACCTGTCAGCTCGCCCATGCCCTGCTGAAATTGGGAATCAAGCCGGGAAAGCCGGGGGAGCCTGGCGATCGGGTGGCCACCATGGCTCTCAATCACCATCGGCATCTGGAACTTTGCTACGCACCAACCTGCATAGGCGCCGTTGCCCACCCGATCAACATGAGGCTATCCCTCGACCACATGGTCCACACCATAACCCACTCTGGGGACAAGGTCATATTCGTGGACGACCTGATTCTTCCTCTGGTGGAGATGATTTACGATAGAATAAAATCCACGGTCAAGCTGTTTGTCTATATGTCCGACCGTCCGGGAAAACCTCAATCTAAAATCGAACCTCTCTATGATTACGAAGAACTGATCAAAGATCAACCCAAGGAATTTGACTGGCCTTATCTATCTGAAGACACCCCTGCGGTGCTCTATTACACCACCGGCACAACCGGCCTGCCCAAAGGGATTACCTTTAACCACCGGCAACTCTATTTACAGAGCGTCCATTTGCTTGCCGGTATTCAAATGACTCCCAGATTGCCCGATGACCCGCCGGATCCAGTGATTAATGTGCCTTTGGTGAATATTCCGCTGTTCCATATCCACGCCTGGGGAGCACCCTGGTTTTACGTGTATATGTGCAGTAAGATCGTCTTTCCCAGCCGGTTTACTCCGGAAAGTTTCTGTGAACTGGTGGAAAGAGAGAAAGTGACCAGCACCTTGGTGGTCCCCACCATGCTGGCCATGCTCCTGGAATACCCGGACTTCAACAAGTATGACCTGAGCAGTCTGACAAACATAGTGGCCGGCGGGGCCGCCCTGCCCTATGGCCTGAAAGCCAAGGCCGAGAAGGTCTTTCCTGGATTGACTGCATCCTCGGGATACGGGATGTCTGAAACTGCAGCCGGGGTATTGAATCCAAGCCTTAAACGCTACATGATCAATTGGAGCAAAGAGGACCTGGACCAGGTCAGGGTTAAAACCGGTTTGCCGAATCTGGGCATTGAAGCTGAAGTGGTTGATGAAAATGGAAAATCGGTGCCCCACGACAACCAGACGATGGGTGAAATCATCCTGAGAGGTCACTGGATTATGGAACAATACTTTAACGACCCGGAAAAGACCGCCGCCGCCTGGCGGGACGGGTGGTTCCATACCGGTGACGCCGCCAAGGTGGACACGGACGGATACATCATTATCGCCGATCGAATAACCGACGTCATTCGAAGCGGTGCCGAGATGGTACCCACCGTACTTCTGGAGAACCTGACCGCCAACGCCGACTTTGTTCTGGAAGCCACCTACGTCGGCGTCCCCGATGAGAAGTGGGGAGAACGACCGATGGCTATGATTAAATTGGTGCCTGGTGCCCAGGTTAAAGAAGAGGATGTCTGGAAATTCTTAAAAGAAGAAGGCGTGGCCAAGGGCAAGATAACCAGTTGGATGCTCCCTACCTTTGTCGGCTTTTACGAAGACATACCCAAAACGAGCGTGGGCAAATACGATAAGATCGCCATCCGGAAGCGGCTGGATGAATTCCTGAAAACGGCCAAAAAGCTGGGTAATTGATTGAGACCCCGATAAGCAAAACCATATTGCTATGATTAATAAAAAAAGAGGTCCGAGGGCCTCTTTTTTTATGGAAAATTTTATTGGGGGTCTTAATATACTATAACTATAAAGGGAATTTTCTTGCCAATAAGTGGGGGATTTCTTTTCAGAGCTTGTCCAAAGGGTCATCTTCCGTCAAGTCCCGGCCAACCAGTTAAAAAGATTGGAAGCAGGACATAGACTTACACCCATTTCGAGCCTCGGTGAAGGCCCGTTCCCGAATCCGGTACGTGGTTTGGTTCGATAAAAATGCCTCTGGCTTAAGAATGGGCAACCCGTTATGATATTTTAGAAAGATTATTTATCCGTTTTCGGCCCTCTTTGGCGGTTGTGGAATAGTTAGGATGGCGATAACGGCTATGATCCCGAAAACAATCAGTACATTCCACCAGATATTATAATTATGATAGGTATCATACATCCATCCGGCCAACGGCGGAGAGAGTACATTCCCTACTGCAATAAATACACTCGTCAGACCGAAAATAGTCCCAAAGTTCTTCAGTCCAAAATATTCGGATAGAAGCGGCGCCCTGAGAGGCAGGACCCCACTGACACCTAATCCATAGGGAATGGCGAAGAGGACAATGAGCCAGAATGGGCTTGTCCCTTCCATTTGCGAGTAAAGGAATAAGCCGACCACCTGAAGGACAAGAGAGACGGCGGTCACATAACTTTTTTTGAACATATCAGCCAGCATGCCGAAAGGGACGCGTCCAAAAAGGCTCACAAAGGTATAAAGCATGACAAGGGTTCCGGCAGTCGCTCTGGTCTTGCCAATATGGGTTAAGTAGGGAAAGGCATATAACATGACGGTGCTCAGAGTGGCATTTTGAAATAAGGTCACCACGGCGATATGCCAAAAGGCCCGCATTTTGAGCGCTTCCTTAACGCTTGTGCCGAATTCTGGTGTAAAAGAAGAGCCCGGCTTTTCCGACCCACCTGAGGTCTTCCCATCAGGAAGATAGCCATATTCTTCGGGTCGGCTGCGAAAAACAAAGGACAACGATAGGCCCAGAATCAAAAATCCGATGGAGGTGTACAAAAGTGTTGTCCGCCAACCTAATCGGTCTATGATGGTTACCACTAAGGGAACCGCCACCCCACCAAGCCCCGCACCCATAAAAAACAGACCATTGGCCTTGCCGATATCTTTTCTGAACCATCTGGATATCACTACCAGAGGAAGCATTCCGGTTACAAGTGAACTCCCAATGCCGGCCAGGAGGAAACCGAGGTAGTACATAACCAAACTCTGCATGCTGCTTAAGCAAAATAACCCCAGGGACGCACAAACAACCCCAATTCTCATTAACCACTTGGGTGAATAGCGGTCAACTGCCGGCCCCCACAGAGGATTAAAAACGCCTATCTCCAGGCTGCGCAGAGAAGAAGCCAGCGAAATTTGGGCCATGCTCCAGCCGAATGTGGTCATGATGGGGGTCAGGAAAGCACTCCACCCATAACCGACCATGGAACCGAAAAAAAAGGCCAAAACGGCACCGGAAATAACGATATACCAGCCATAAAATATTTTAAATTTCACAGATCATCCCCTCCCTAAACCCAACTCAATTCCCACCCAGAGAGGTTTCTGATTCGGCGATGGCCATGGTCACCATCGTTTTTTTTAACGACAATACGGATTGCTTTGAACTTCTTACCATTGCATATGGGATAGATCCCCACAGTAATCGTTTAATCATATTTTCCTTATCTTCTAAAAAGTTTTTGCTGTTGAATTTCGCCGAGGAGAAATAGTACCGTAGGTTATATCATACCTTGGACTGTCTTTTAACGACGAGCACGGGCTGCTTGGATTTTCTGATGACTGCTTCCGACACCGAACCCAGAAGCATTTCTTTGATGTTGCTCATTCCATGAGATCCAAGAACAATAATGGATACCTGCTCTTCCTGTTCGATCCGGATGATTTCACTCGCAGGGGCCCCTTTAGCTGTTATCACCTTAACCTTAAACCCTTTTTCATAAAGATCATTGGCCACTGCAGCCAATTTTTTCATAACTTCCTTTTTCAGATTCTTGTCCAATGTTTCCAGATCGATGGTCGGATACTCTTCCGAAAGATAATAATATTTCTCTTCGATGACATTCAAGACGACAACCTCTTTCGCCCCTGAATCTTTCAATTGTTTAACAAATTCCAGAGCCCTGGCAGCCACATCGGAAAAGTCGGTAGGGAATAATATTTTTTCAAACACGGATTTCTCCTTTTCCCTCTATGATGATTTTTTTGTTGCCCCGTCCTTTTTCTTGAGGACCCAGGAGTAACTTTTTCAATGGATCCTGTCAAGGGAAAATGTTTTCCTGAAAATTAACAGGTTGCTGAAAAAGGCCCATTTACTGCGTTGCCAACATTCCTCCCCGCCTTTCGGCGGGGCAGGCTTATTGCGCGACGTACTTCTTTGAGCTTATTCCAATCGACTCTGCCATATAGGAACAATTTGATCTACTAAAAAGAAACACGGAGGTTAAGTCACATTAGCCAAAAAGAAGTTTCTTGCAACATCATTAGGGGTATTGTAGTTCAGAGACGAATGGAGGCGATTGCTGCTATAAAACATCTCGAAATAATCGATGGCCTCCCGTTGGGCTTCTTCCCTGGTGAGGGTTGCGTAGGCGTCAAGTCTGCTTTTGACTCTTGCTCAACTGAAAAAAAAGTTTTTTTGCCTTTGTTTTTAACTTCCTGTCCTCGGCCATCCACCGTTTGGTTCTTTCGATGGCACTGCTCACCGAACTGTAATTGTTTAAATGAAAATCCAGGCCGATCTGGTTTAAACTGTCCCCTCTCAACCGGCGTGTCAAATAGATGGCCATATTCCTCGGCTCATTGAAAACCCCCCGTTGGGAAGATATCAATGTTTTCCTGCTGATCCCATAAAATTTTTCTATTGCTTTTTGGATTTGCTTCAACTTCGGAGCCAATGCCTTGGACCGTTGTACTTCATTATCCGTCTTGCCCGAATAAAACCTCTCTTTTATCCGATAGATAAAATCTCTTGAACCCAAAACCGATGGCCACTTCTTTCTCCCCAAAATCTCTATAATTTCCTCTTCATCTTTCAAGGAAACAAACCGTCGATAAGCCCTTAGCCTCTCTTGCTTTTTTCCAGAAAACATGGAAAGCACAAAGGCTTTATTGAACCAACTGCCCATTTCGGTACTCGACAAGTAATCCTTGTGACTGCTCCAGGGATACCCGGCCATTGTTTTTGCCAAACCGGCCCTCACGGGAGTTCGGTGAATATATCTTACCAGAGGGAGTAAATAACTGTCGGCTTCGATCAGAATCGACTTGTAACGCCCCCGAAATAACGGCCCGTTAGTGCCGTGGGCTCGATTGAATCTCTGGGTATACACTCCGTCGATGTGGCGCAGACAGCGGGACAACTTGGCATTTGGTGTCTGAAGCAAAAGATGATAATGATTGGGCATCAAACAATAGGCCGCTACCCGCAGTTTCCAAATCTCCGCTGTTTCATTTATAATTTTAATAAATTGCCTGTAGTCTTTTGGGCCGGTGAATACTTCCTCTCTCGGTCTCCCACGATTCATGACATAATACCAGGCATCCGGGTATTCTATTCTCAATGGTCTGGACATATTCAAATCCTTATCATATAGTATTAATAAGAGTCAAGAGTAGACTTGACCCCTCCTTTATAAAGTTCCTGTTTACATCAGTGCACGGTAGATCGCACTTTAGGCATCTATTGAGTATCCCCAACTCTCCTGAACTAAATAATGAAATAAAATAGGGTCAGGTCTTTTATTATGGTATTGGTAAATTATCAAGATAAAAAACCTGGCCCTGTGTTTTCCTTGGCGTGGCCCAACCCCATTTGCAACATAAACCGGTAATAGCCATTGTCAAAACTGAACGAAGTTGGATAAAGTGACTCGAAAGTTATGCAACCTAGAGTCAACTTCCCCCTAGATACATCGCAGGTTTGCTTTAATGATTTTTTATCTCCAATATCCGGTCGATACGGAAGTGCCGGAGGTCCCGGCGTTCATAGCAGTAGGCGCGCAGACCTTCGAAAGTTTTCCCCATGTACTCCATCATCTCAATGGATTCGGGGCGAATACGGCGATGGGATTTGGTATCGTCTGGTTTGAGATAAATAATTTCGAGATCGTGTCTCTCCTCCATCGCCTCTTTGATCATCCGTACCTTGTCCGTGTAAGAAAGTTTCTCTTCTGATTTTTTATATTGAAAACGGGTGAGAAAATGGACGACCCGCCAGTCCATAAGGATATGATGCTTCCGGAGGGGTTGGCGAAGGACGATGCCTTGAAGACTGGTGCAGCGGCTCAAGGCGACGTAAACCTGCCCATGAGCAAATGTCCCCCTGCCGATATCGATGACGACCCTGTCGAAGGTTTTACCCTGACTCTTATGGATCGTAATGGCCCAGGCCAGCTTGAGAGGGTACTGGGTAAAGGAGCCTATGGGTTCGGAATAGATTTTCCGGACTTTTTCATCAAAGGCATATCTGAAGATCTTCCAGGTGTAAGGAGTGACCGGGACGATCAAGTTGCCGGGAAGCTCTACCCGGATGACATCCTCTTCTCCTCTCTTACGAATGATCTTGCTGACTTTGCCGATGGATCCGTTTACCCAGCGGCCCAAAGGATCATTATTGAGCAACATGACCTGAGAGCCGGGTTTCAATTCCAGGACTTTGTCTGTTGGGAAAGCGGACTTGTCAAAATCGCCTTCAATGAGGCCCTCGTAGGCGTAGGTTTTTCCGGGAAGGCGGTTCAGTTTCTCCTGGTTTTGCCGAAAGGCCTGGTCATTGGTGCTGGTCAAATAAAGGAATAAATCGTCTTGGGACGGAATAAAATCCGGAGTGTAATTTCGGTTAAGATGGATTATATCCGAATCGGTTACCGAACGGTTCCGGATGGCATTGAGCAGGGCAATAAAGTTCTCTTCGGTCTGACGGTAGATCTTTTCAAGCTCCATAAATTCCATTTTGAATTTCGGGTCCAAAAAAATTTGAGAGGAAAAGAAATAAGGGGATTCATATTGAAGGCTGAAGATATTTTTTTCGGCCGAGGTGACCACGGGTGGAAGCTGATACAGGTCCCCGATGAAGATCATCTGGATCCCGCCAAAGGGTTGTTTGGGCCGCGGCCCATTGAGACGGAGAAATTTTTCCACACAATCCAGGAGATCGGCCCGCACCATGGAGATCTCGTCGATGATGATGGTTTCCAATTTGCGGCAGAGGATGGCCCGATCGCTCTCTTTATTGGTTATCTTTTTGACTTTATCCAACGAGATGTCCGGTCTGAAACCGCAGAAGGAATGGATGGTCTGGCCCTGAACATTGATAGCTGCCACCCCGGTTGGGGCCAGGACCGCCAGACGTTTGTGCGTCACTTTTCGAAAATAATTCAGGAGGGTCGATTTGCCCGTACCGGCCTTACCGGTGATGAAAATGTGACGATCGGTGTTTTCCATCAGGTCAAGGGCCTGCTGAAATTGCTCATTGATTTCTATGGATGTGGCTTCGGGCATGATAGACCTTTGAAAGATCAGGAAGGCGAGATGGTAACGCCGGTCCAAATTTTTCTACCTTAAACCAAACGAAATTCAGGTCAAGAAAAAAGAAAAACAAAATGGAGCTGGATTGTTTTGTCCTTGACCCTATTTCCCTTTATCGAAACAAGAATAGTTAAGTGTTGGTGAGGGATGATTAACCGGAGGTAACATCCTTTCAGGGATGCGGAGTAATGGCGATGATGGTTATTTGTTCTTTTGTTGGGCCATAAGACCAGAATAATCTGTAGGCTGCAGGGGTGTTATCCTGAGCATAGGTCCCGGCATCAGAAAATGCGACTCTGGTTGAATTGAAAAATGATCCATTTTTGTTTTTGTAATAGTAATCGGAATGCACCGCCGATGGCGCCTCAGAAATCATGATCAATTCGATCTTCTTTGGATCAAGGTTTACCTAAATGTTGCAAAAACCGAGGATGCCGTAGATCCGAGACGGCAAGGGTGAAGCTGTACTAAGGTACTGCGAACCCTTGCCAACAAAGGAGATGCGGTATCACACGGCTTTCCCGAAGGGTAAAAAATAGGAGGGGTTTTTACTAAATCAGGATTACATTTTAAGTGAATTCCTGAATGACCTCCGATTTTCAATAATACCGGCATGGTTATTGAATGATATTCATCTCTTCCCTGTTTTTTATGCAACGTTTGGGTTTATCTGGGGATAGATGAAGTCCCTGTTTACATCTGCGCACGCCAAATCGCACTTCAGGCATTTATTGAGCATAAGCAATTCCCCTGAACTAAACAGAATAGAGGCAGGTTTTCTATTACGGTATTAGCAAAATATCAAAACAAAAAACCTGACACTGTTTTGTTTTATTTTTTTGGCTTGGTTGACGCAGAGTTAAATCGAACCAATTTGTCCCAGTCGATTTCTCCATTGTCTTTGCAAAAGATATTTGAAAATTCTTTGGTGAATTTGTTAATCATTTGCGAATACGATTTTATAAAATCATCATTCTTTTCTTTGGCTTTATGCCCAAGTGGTTCGATGATCTCTGTAAACAGTTCACTGTCACCCGATATAAACTCCCAAAAGCGTTGACCACAATATTTGAAATAATCTCCCTTGTCTGGTTTGTTATCTCTACCGTAACAACACCCATTTACTGCAATAATGCTTAATTGTGAGTTGCTGGTTCTAAGCGTCTTTTTAGCAGTCTTAAAATCTGCTACCATTTTCTTAATTTGTGAATTGTTACCCCAGTTGGGGCCCGATTTGATTGTTACGATGTTTCTTGTGCCGTCGCTGTCAAATTCAAGGTCAATGCCAGTAATACCTGATTTACGTCCAGCGTAAACCTTATCGTTAATGAAAATAGCAAGTCCTTCCAACCAATCGCCAAAAATAGTTTCTTCGTTCGATGAGATATGGGCATCCACTAAGCCTTTTACAATCTGTTCAGCAGTCAACACATATTTTGCTTTAAACAGATATGGATTTTTTCGTTTGAGAACCTGCGACAACTTTAATCCATCAAGGCTTTGAATGCGCTTTTGGTGAAATATCCCGATGTTTTGCTCTACGTACAGAAGTATGTCTTTTAGGTTTAGTTTTTCCATACCTTTCCTTTTGCTCAAATAAATATAATTCAACGGGTTTCAGTTGTTTTTTAACCATTTCGCAATACTCAGGAACAATATCGATGCCTATTGAATTTCGTTTCATTCGGTTTGCAACAATTAAAGTTGTTCCTGAACCCATAAATGGGTCAAGAACAGTATCATACTCTTTTGTAAAAAGCTTGATGAACCATTCAGGCATTTCTTCCGGAAAGGCTGCGCTGTGGTTTTTATTGTTACATTCGGTTGCTAAATACAGAACGTTTGTCGGGTAGGCTTTATCTCTGACAAGCCAGTTTGAAATATTTTTACCAAATCCACTTCCAACTTTTGAGTTATCACGGATTTTATCGGTGTCGGAAAGGTTTTTTAGTCTTGAATTTGCCCAGTCGCCCATTGGAACCATTACTTCTTTTTGATACATATTGAATTTTCGGTTTTTGTTGAATTGCAGTAGTCTTTCCCAAGCATCACGAAAACGGTTAGGCCATTTACCAGGATAGCAATTTTTCTTATGCCAAATAAATTCCTCGGTCCATAGCCATCCCTGTTTACGCATTTCTAAAATAAGCTCCATTACATAGGTACTGCGCTCCCCTTCAACTACTTTTTCCTTGATGTTTAAGACAAAAGTTCCTGTTGGCTTGAGGACACGTAATAGCTGTTCGGAAATAGGCAAAAACCAATCCACGTACTTGTCGTGGCGAATACCACCGTATGTATTTTTTCGTTGGTCTGCGTAAGGCGGTGATGTTACAATAAGGTCAACTGAGTTGTCTGGAAGCAGTTTTAACTGCTCCTTGCTATCCCCAAGATATATGTCTGTAGTTATTTCCATATCATGCACACCACTTAAAAAACCTTCTTCCACCTTACTTAAAAATGGACATATGATATTCTAAATCATTTTCAACAGACTGCACAACAATTAATGTATGAAGTTTGATTTTTTTATTTATTGACAGATATTATAACACCCCACCATATTTAAAGTAAAATATGGAGTAGGGTTCCTCTATAGGGTTTATGTTACAAGACTTTATTACCTTGAGTTCTTATTGCATCTTATTACTGAATGTAATGCTTAATATGATACTGATGAAAACGACACCGGCAAAAAACGTGAGCAGGGTCCATGTTTTTGTTTGGGAGACCTTACCCACTCGCAAGAGGACGTACCCGATAATGAGATTAGCGAGAGCCCACAAAACATTTACCGTTGGAGATGATAGTCCTTTGCCCGGCGGATTTGCAAATGGGCTCGGAAAACTGTTACCGGATATACCTTGCACGAAATGTGGAAGGGCATTGGTTAAGAGTACACCAGCAAAGAAGCAAGCGATAAAATGATACCATTTCATAAAACCCTCCTCGGAGAATAATTGTTGAGTAAAACAGGGCCAGGTCTTTTATTGTGGTATCAGCAAGATATCAAGACAAAAGGCCTGACCCAAGTCTATGCGTCCTGGGTCAGCGACCGATTATGTAATATATTTCCGATAAACTTTTTAACGATTAAAGACAGGTTTTCGCTTTTCAATGAAAGCGTTCAGTCCTTCCCTCCCATCAGGATGGTTTGCACAGTCAGAAAGTCCTTCTCTTTCTAATTCTATATGCGATTCGAATGAACTGCTGAAAGATTCATTAAGCAATTTTTTCGACCAGCCAAAAGAATGAAGTGAAACCTTTGCCAATTCATTCAACATATCGATTGCCACTTTCAGAGCCGTCCCATCTTCAACTACCTTGGTTGCCAATCCCCATTCCAACGCCTGTTTCGCTGATATAGGTCTGTCAAATGCGGCAATTTCTAAAGCACGGGCAAATCCAACAATTCTCGGCAACGTAAAGCTACCACCTCCATCAAGGCTAAGACCGTTTGAGGTGTAGGCCTGTGTGAGAACTGCCGATTCTTCCATGACACGAAAGTCGCAGGCTAATGCTAAGGCAAAACCTGCTCCGGCTGCCGGACCATTAATGGCGGCCACAACAGGTTTATTCATTCTCCGGATTTCAACAACAGATTGATGTAATTGTGACGCTAACCTGTGGAACGAAGAACCGGGCTTCTCAGAAAAATGAACAGCCCATTTAAGATCTCCACCGGCACAAAAGGCCTTTCCTCTTCCCGTAAGGGCGATGCCTTTCACAGAACTCTCCGTAGATAGCCTCATTAAAATATTCGCCAGCTCCGAAATCATTTCAAGATTGAAGGCGTTAAATGCTTTGGGCCGATTCAAAGCAACTTCAACAATATTCTCGTGCTGTCTCACTTCTATTAATTCATCCATAATTCCCTCAATTCCCTCCATATTCATCATTAAGACACATAGTTATAATTCAATATACGAACTTTTCCTCAATCTTACTTCATTTCCCCGTAGGCAACGATAATCCAATCATTATTAAGGAAATGGATGGTCTTCCAGGCCGCCTCTTTTTTAATTACCATGTCTGTGCCGTGAATTAAAAAGGTGTAGTGTCCGGTTCCATTTTTCTCTTTAACCATTCTTTTGCCGAGCGAAAGCAGTTCGGGATAATCCTTATAAAGGGGGTCGTTAAAGAGGTCCAACCCTATCTGTGTCGGATCTGTTTCATAGAGGATAATACCATCCTTCTGCATCACCCAGCATTTCACATTAAGGTCCTTTTCAACAGGGGCGGCAACGCTGCGAACAAATTTATCCTGTCTTACAAGAAGGCTGATTGAACCCGAAAATTTCTTGTTCACGGAAAAAACAGGGTATTCGACGTCCACCGACTTTATGCCTTCGACAGAATCAAACAGTTTACCCATCCTGGGTTTCTTGCTTTTCTGCATCAGGATAATAGCTGCCTGCTTTGATATGTCCGACCCTTCGTACCATTTATACTGCTCAGGCTCGATGATCTTCATTAGGCCTACTGAATCGATAAATGTAGCGTCAACAACGTATGGCCGGTTACTGCATAATCCCAGCAAAAGTTTCCTGATCTCAGATTCCTGGCTTGCACCCAGCTTCTCCGTCTCTTGAGCAACGCTTTTAATATCCCTGCCCATTCCTTTCAAATGATTCGAAATTGCTGATTCGAGTTTTGACGCTGCAATGTTTAGGTTATTTCCCGCAACCGCATAATGGGCATTACATAAAAACAATACCAACGTTAATACTGTCACTAAAAGTTTCATGTCCCGCCTCCCATTAATATACGAAGTTCGTTTCCCCCAATTTTTATCAAATATTATAACACCCCATCATCGTGAATAAAAGCTAATATTCATAAGATAATCAATAAGTCTACCATTCTGGGAGTTTCTTTTTGATCCGCGTTCAATTAAAAAAGACTTCTAAAAGTAAATTATTTTTATGTTTGACAAGAATTCCAATAAATGTTAAATTTCCAAATTAAAAATTTTTGTGAGGGATCAGCCATGTATGCCATTATTCAGACCGGGGGTAAACAGTATCAAGTAGCCCCCGGAGATGTGATTCGGATCGAAACCTTAGAGGGCGAAAAAGGGACAACGGTATCCATCCCCAATGTCCTGTTTGTCGCCCGGGAGCAGGAGATTTTGGTGGGCAAACCCTATTTGGATGGGGTTTCGGTGGTTGGGGAAATCCTCCACCAGGGCCATGACCGGAAGATATTGATTTTTAAACATAAACGAAGAAAAGGGTATAAGAAAATGGTCGGGCACCGGCAGCCTTATACCCAATTTAAAATAAAAGAAATCCAAGGGGTTTAGAGGGGTTTTTATGGCACATAAAAAAGCCGGCGGCAGTTCAAGAAACGGCCGAGATAGCGAAGGACAACGATTTGGAATCAAGCGATATGGCGGCCAGAAGGTTAAGGCCGGGAATATCCTAGTCCGGCAGGTCGGCACCCAGTTTCATCCCGGTGAAAACGTGGGATTGGGAAAGGATTTTACCATCTTTGCCAAAATAGATGGGGTGGTGACCTTCGAGCGCTGGGGAAAAGACCGAAAAAGGATCAGCGTTTATTAATTTCAGTGTAGTGCCCATCCGGAAATCAAAGATTTCCAGTTGGAGCTTCCAGCAGTCAGCGATCTGCATTTAGCCAACCCGTTGCTGCTAACGGTCTTTGCTGATAGCTGAAAGCAGATAAATGACCGCACTCATCCGAATTCATCTTCTTCGGATGAGGATTTATTAAACCGTAACCCATCAAAGTTTCCTTCCAGCTATCTTTGAAATTCTTTGACGAAGCCAAGATTTTTGTTCGATCCGGAGACGGAGGCAATGGTTGTCTCAGCTTCCGACGGGAGAAATTTAAACCCCGGGGAGGTCCGGACGGCGGCAATGGGGGCAAGGGCGGTGACGTCCTGATTGCCTCCACCTCCCAGTGTCAGACCTTACAGGATTATCATTTTCATCAGCGTTTTAAGGCCCCCAAAGGAGCGCACGGTCAGGGGAATGATCGAGACGGCAGAAAAGGCCAGGATATTCGACTCATCGTTCCCTTGGGGACCCTGGTTCGGGAGTTGGAAACGGGGGAAGTCTTAGCGGATTTAACCACAGAAGGTCAGACCTTAGTCGTTGCCCGGGGTGGGAGAGGGGGCAAGGGGAATAAGCACTTTGCCACGGCCACTCATCGTACGCCGAGATTCGCCCAAAGCGGAGAGCCGGGCATCGAGGCCTGGCTGTTACTGGAGTTGAAAGTATTGGCCCAGATAGGACTGGTGGGCCTGCCCAATGCAGGGAAATCCACTCTGCTCTCCAGGCTTTCAGACGCCAAACCCAAAATTTCCGCCTATCCTTTTACTACCCTGTCCCCCAACCTGGGGATTCTTGAAAATAATCAAGGACAGCGCTTGACTATAGCCGATATTCCTGGGATTATTAACGGTGCCAGCCATGGGGCCGGTCTGGGACTCAAATTCCTCAAGCACATTGAGCGGACTGAAGTTCTGGTGTTTTTGATTGACGGCTCCTTACCAGGGAAAGAACCTTTTTTTTCCTATCAGACCCTGGTTAAGGAAATGGAGGCCTATAACACGACCCTTTTGGATAAAACCCGACTGGTGGCGGTCAATAAGATGGATTTACCTCCATCGCAAGCCAACTTCAAAAGGATCCAAAGGGCTTTTAAAAAGCTCAAACAGGATGTGATTCCCATATCGGCAAAAACCGGAGAAGGTATTCCCCTTTTAATGGATCACCTTTTTTCGGCTGTTGGGACCAAGAACTCTGGAGAATTGGACCGGATTGATGGAACAACGAAAAGCCCTCATTAAAGGGATTAAAAAAATCGTCATCAAAATCGGCAGCGCAGTCCTGACCGATAACGGGGTATTGTATCGTCCGGCCATTGCCCGTTTGGCCGATGATATCGCTTTTTTAAGAAAGAAAGGGTATCAGACGGCCATCGTCAGTTCAGGGGCCATTGCATCGGGTGTAGGCAAGATGGGCCTGAGTCGAAAACCGGTTACTATTCCTCAGAAACAAGCCGTGGCGGCGATCGGCCAGGGAAGCTTGATGTATGCTTATGAAGAGGCCTTTAATACCCATCAGTTGTTGGTGGCCCAGATCCTTTTGACCCGTGAAGACCTGACCAATCGTCAACGGTATCTGAATGCCCGAAATACTTTGATCACCCTTCTGGAATGGGGGATCATCCCGATTATCAACGAAAACGATACGGTGGCTGTGGATGAAATCAAATTCGGCGACAACGATAACCTATCGGCCTTGATCGCTCATCTGATCGACAGCGATCTGTTGATCGTTCTGACCGACACGGAAGGACTTTATGACCGGGATCCTCGGGAAGACCCCAAGGCCCGCTTAATTCCCATGGTTGAACGTGTCGATGGAAAGGTCGTCGATTATACCTCAAAATATTCAGGAGAGTGGGGTTTGGGCGGGATGCGCTCCAAGATTATGGCCGCTCGAAAGGTCACAGCCGGCGGTATTCCAGTCATTGTTGCCAATGGAAGGAAGTCGGGTGTTCTAAAAGAAATCATCAAAGGGAAACCCCTGGGCACCCTTTTCCTACCCCAAAAACCGCTCTTAAGCCGGAAGAAACACTGGATCGCTTTTACCCTTAAACCAAAAGGGGAAATTGTTGTGGATGAAGGGGCTAAAAAGGCCGTGACGGAAAAGGGTAAAAGTCTGCTGCCTTCAGGTGTGGTCGAAGTGCGCGGGCGTTTTGGGATCGGAGCCTGTATCAGCCTTGTGGATCAAACAGACCGAGTTGTCGGAAAAGGGCTGGTTAATTATTCATCTTCAGATATAATGAAAATCCGTGGGCTGAAGACCTCGGAAATCGAAAAACGACTGGAATTCAAATATTCGGATGAAGTGATACACCGGAACAATATGGTCATAACCAAGGCGGAAGCGTAAATCGTTCGGCGTTGAGCGTTCGTCGACTAATCCTTCTCAACGGAAAAGAACAACGTATTATCTTTAGGAGATTGTTCATGGATCTTAAAAAACAAATTCTTCAAATAGCTAAAAACGCCAAAGAGGCCTGTCCTGCTTTGGCCGACCTTAATTCCAAACAAAAGAACCAGACCCTGGAACGGATGGCCCAAGCCGTGATAAAACAGTCCAGGGCTATACTTAAAGAAAATAAAAAAGACCTGGAAGAGGCCGCCAAAGCAGGTCATCCCAATGCCTTTCTCGATCGCCTCAAACTGACCGGAGGGACTTTAAAGGAAATGGCTCAGGGCCTTCAGGAAGTCGCCCTGTTGCCTGATCCGGTGGGAGAAGTTACCGGAATGTGGCTCCGCCCCAACGGCCTGCAGGTAGGACGCATGCGCATTCCTTTGGGGGTAATCGGTTTCATCTATGAATCCCGTCCCAATGTAACCGTGGATGCGGCCGGACTTTGCCTGAAATCCGGCAACACCATCATACTGAAAGGCGGCAGCGAGGCTATCCGGTCCAATCTGTTATTAACCAAAATACTCCAAGAATGCCTGATTCAGGAAGGAATACCCAAAGGGGCGATCCAGGTCATCCCGACTACAGACCGGGAGGCCACGGCCGAATTGTTGAAATTGGAAGAATACATCGATCTGGTTATCCCCAGGGGCGGAGAGGGACTGATACGCATGGTGACGGCCCAGGCCCGTATGCCGGTCCTGAAGCACTATAAAGGGGTTTGTCATGTTTTTGTCGATCAAGGGGCGGATATTTCTATGGCCTATCGGATTTGCCTCAACGCCAAGGTCCAGCGTCCGGGGGTCTGTAATGCCATGGAAACCCTTCTGGTTCATAAGGACATAGCCAAAGCATTCCTGCCCGGCATGATACAACGATTTCGCAAAGAAGGGGTTGAGATCCGAGGCTGTCCCGCCACTCTGAAAATCATCGGAAAAGGAATAGGGATTAGGGAAGCCAGGGAAGAAGACTGGTACGAAGAATATCTAGACCTGATCTTGGCCGTTCGTATAGTCGACAATCTGAAAGAGGCCGTAGCCCATATCAATAAATATAGTTCCAAACATACGGAAGCCATCGTCACCCAGGATTATGACCGGGCCCGGGAGTTTTTAAAATCAGTGGATTCTTCGGTGGTTCTGGTCAATGCCTCCACCCGTTTTAATGACGGGTTTCAGTTGGGTCTCGGTGCGGAAATCGGAATCAGCACTTCCAAACTGCACGCTTTCGGTCCTATGGGTTTAAATGAGCTGACGACCACTAAGTTTATTGTTTTTGGTCAGGGGCAGGTGAGGAGTTAAGAGGGAAGACGGATGAGGCAAGGGGCACGAGGCGAGAGGCAAAAAGTATAATGCAAAAAAACGTTCAGCGTTCAGCGCCTGCGAGAGGCAGGGGCGTTCGGCGACCAATAGCGACTTCTTGTTTCGGCGGAAAACTCAACACGACTTTCACCCCTCTCCACAATCCACAATCCACAATCCAAAATCCGAAATCTATGCGCCTTGGTCTTTTCGGAGGGGCCTTCAATCCTATCCATTTGGGGCACCTCAGGGCCGGGATAGAAATCCAGGAGGCCTTTTCCTTAAGCCAGGTCTTGTATATTCCAACGGCCTTACCGCCTCACAAAGAAACCACGAATCTCATCCCTTTCGACCATCGTTTGAAGATGATCCGTCTGGCCATTGCCGGGTATCCCTTTTTTAAGGTTTCGGAGGTTGAAAAAAAAAGGAAAGGGAAATCCTATACCATCCAGACCGTGCGTTTTTTTAAAAAAACCTTCGGCCCCAAATGGGACATTTATTTTATTG
Organism: Thermodesulfobacteriota bacterium; assembly: GCA_049520575.1. Classification (GTDB taxonomy): domain Bacteria; phylum Desulfobacterota; class RBG-13-43-22; order RBG-13-43-22; family RBG-13-43-22; genus RBG-13-43-22. The sequence goes on from JBEKPQ010000040.1 coordinate 17,738, forward strand.
TTGGGTTAGATGCCTTTTTGGAAATCAACACCTGGAAATCGTATCAAGATATTTTTAGTTTGTGTCACTTTGTGGTCATGGATCGTCCGGGATATCACCGAGACCACCTCAACGCATTTCTTCTTCGGGAAATATCACCGGATATTATTTTTCTTCCTGAGGAGAATCGTTTCCTGCACCCGGGGGGATTTTCGATCTATGTGTTCCCTATAACCCTGATGGACATTTCCTCAACCCGGATTCGTTTGCTCAGACAACAGAAAAAGTCTATCCGGTATCTCTTACCTGAAAAGGTGGAAGACTATATTTTATCAAAAAATTTCTATGCCCTCTAAACATCATAAAAAGTTGTCCGCTCGGGGGAAGGCCCTGTTGGTGACCCGGACAGCCCTTCAAAGAAAGCCCCGAAACCCCGTTTTGCTTGATGTGCGGAAAAGCTGTTCCTTTGCCGATTTCTTTTTGATCCTGGGCGGGAGTTCAACCCGTCAGACCCAGGCCCTGGCCGGTCACTTGGAAGAGACACTCGGCAAGCAGGGAATCCGGCTTCGCGGAAAAGAAGGGATGGAAACAGGGCAGTGGATTTTAATGGATTATGATGAGGTGATTGTGCATATTTTTTTTGAGTCGGCCAGAGAATTCTATGATTTGGAAGGGCTGTGGATGGAGGCCCCACGCCTGCTTATACCTTCGAACGATTCCCTTCCCGAGGTATCCTAATGTCTTTCCCTCTTTTTCTGCTCATGATCCTGGACGGTTGGGGAATAGGTCCTGATTATCCGGGGAATGCCATAACCCGGGCCAACACCCCGATTATGAAGCAATTATTTAATACCCGGCCTCATGCCAAACTGAAATGCTGGGGTGAATCGGTCGGCCTGCCGGAAGGACAGATGGGCAATTCCGAGGTGGGCCATCTTAACCTTGGGGCCGGTCGTATCGTCTTTCAGGATATAACCCGGATTGACCTGGCCATCCGGAAAGGCGAATTTTTCACTCATCCGGGATTACTTAACATGATCCGGCAATGCCGGGATGGAGGAAAAACTCTCCACCTCCTGGGCCTGGTTTCGGATGGCGGAGTTCACAGCCACATTAATCATCTTTTGGCCTTGCTTCGTTTGGCCAAAAAAGAAAATTTGGAACGGGTGATGATCCAGGTCATCACCGATGGGCGCGACACCCCGCCCCAAAAGGGTCTGGAATTCATACGTCAATTACAGGAACAGATGCGGGAGATCGGGGTGGGCAGGATTGCCTCCATCTGCGGACGATTCTATGCCATGGATCGGGACAATCGCTGGGAACGTGTGGAAAAGGCCTTTCAAGCCTTGACCGAAGGACAAGGGATTCCTTGCCGGGATCCTGTTCAGGCCATGGAGGAGGCCTACCAAAAGGGAGAAACGGATGAATTTATCGCTCCACGAATTCTGATGGGAGAAGATGCCCGTCCGATAGGAACCGTTCAGAATGGGGATACGGTTTTTTTCTTTAACTTCCGGGCCGACCGGGCCAGAGAGATTACCCGGGCCTTTATTGAGCGAGATTTTTCTCCCTTTTCGGTTACCGGACGTCCGAAACTTTCAAAATTTATGACCATGACTGAATATGATACCCATTTTTCTCCAGCGGTGGAGGTGGCCTTTCCTCCGCAAAACCTAACCCATACCCTGGGAGAAACCATCAGTCGTCAAGGGATCCCTCAGCTCCGGATTGCCGAAACCGAAAAGTATGCCCATGTGACCTATTTTTTCAATGGGGGCATAGAAACCCCTTTTCCCTTGGAGGATCGCTGTCTGATTCCCTCGACCAGGGAAGTGCCCACCTATGATTTGAAACCGGCCATGAGCGCCCCGGAAGTGACCACGGAGATCATCAAGCGGATAAAATCCAAGCTTTATGGATTTATGGTCTTGAATTATGCTAATCTGGATATGGTCGGCCACACCGGAAAATTGGAAGCGGCCATCAAGGCCTGTGAGGTGGTTGATACCTGTTTGGGGCAGGTGATCTCAGCGGTATCCGATCAAGGAGGGATGGTATTGTTAACCGGGGATCACGGCAACGCAGAAGAAATGATCGACCTAAAAAATGGGGGGCCTCATACGGCCCATACTTCAGCCAATCCTGTCCCTGTTTTACTGATAGATCCGGAAAGGCCCAAAGTGCGGCTTAAAGACGGGATACTGGCTGATGTGGCCCCGACGATCCTGACCATTTTGAATATCCCTATCCCCGAGGAGATGACGGGCACTTGCCTGGCTGAATAAGTCAAAAAGTTGATGCAAGATGCAGGATACAAGATGAATGAATGAAGTAATGTGTCTTTGTCTTTTATCCTGGATCGTGCGACCTCTATCTTGTATCGTTTTTCTTAAGGAATCGGATGCGGGAAATTTTTCATAAAATTATTTTTGGATTCATCGGATCCCTCCTGTTTTTTCTTCCCAATCCCTGGTTGCCGGGAGATGGAGGAAATGTTTGCGCCCTGACCACTGCCGAGGAACAAAAGTTAGGAGAAGATGTGGTCCGGGAAGTGGAGGAGAAATTCTCTGTAATCCGCGATCCATTGATTCTGGAATATCTCAATAGACTGGGCCGGGAGATTCTCAAACAAGCCGGGACTCAACCCTACCCTTTTCGTTTTTATCTTTTAAAAGATCCCCAATTGAATGCCTTTTCCGTTCCGGGCGGACATGTTTTTGTCACCACCGGCATTATTGAAATCATGAACTCGGAGGCTGAACTGGCCGGATTGCTCGGCCACGAAATCACCCATGTAACCCACCACCACATTTCCAGCCAGATAGAAAAGCAAAAAAAAATCGGGATAGCCACCATGGCTGCGGTTTTGCTCGGCATTTTGGCCGGAAATCCCGCCATAGCCGCTGCCACCATGGCCGGTTCTATGGCCACGGCCCAGACCATGTTCCTGCAATACAGCCGAGAGGACGAAGACGACGCGGACAATTATGGATTCAAATATATGTCCAAGGCGGGATTCAATCCCAAGGGTATGATCGATTTGTTCGACAAACTTCGGCGCTGGGGATCCTTTGGTTCCGAAGGGGTCCCTGCCTATATGATGACCCATCCCCTGACCGTGGATCGCATATCCCATATTGAAAGCCTGGTACAACAGTATGCCAACCAGGGTCCCTGGGAGCGGGGGACTTCCGATGAATTTCGACGCGTCCAAACCATCATCCTGACCAACTATGGGGACTTGCAAAGAGCCCGAAATCTTTTTCAGTCTTGGGCCAAGGACACCCAAACTTTATTTTGGGTCCATTACGGTCAAGGGTGGATTGATATCCGGGAAGGGAAATTGGACAATGCCGTCGATCAATTTGAGAAGGCATTACTGATAAAACCGCAAGAGGCCTATGTGGTGAGAGATCTGGGACAGGTCTTTTTATTAAAGGGAGAACGGGAAACGGCCATTCAAAAATTGGGTCAGGCCTCCATTTTTGATCCAAGAGATGCCACCACCGCCTTTTTTCTAGGCCGGGCCTACCAGGAAAAAGGGGAAAATCTATTGGCCCTGGAAAATTTTCAAAGGGCTTTGAAGCTCGGTTCTGAGGGAGAGGATCTTTATTATTATCTGGGTATGGTCTACGGAAATTTGAACAATCTGGGACAGGCCCATTATTATTTTGGAAAGTCGTTCGGTTTGAAGGGAGATAGAAAGAAGGCCTTGTTTCATTTCCAAACCGCCTTGAAATATGTTGAAAAAGATCCCCAGCAGAAAGAACGAATTGAAAAAGAAGTCAAGAGCCTTAACCCGGATAAAAAAGGGGATAAGAAAGACAATCGGTTTTAAAAAAGGACGGCTTTAGTGAAAATTAAATCATGGCTTCTTGTTTTTCTCTGGGTATTTTTTCAACAAAGCACGGTTGTCGCGTCCGGCCTTATCCACCAGCCGGGAAGGGAACCCATAGAGATCTCGGAACGATCGATCTTCAAGACCTTGGAAGAGCTGCAATCCTTTAGAAATCGAACGACCTGGGAAAAACAGAATCAAGTGGCCAACTATCTTTACAATAAACTCAAGCCATACAAAACCTTGGATGTAAGCTACCACTTTTATACGGCAGAAGGGAAAATATGGAAAAATGTTGTGACCCGCCTTTCAGGGAAAAAAGATCCTGAAACGGTTTATATCGTCTGCGCTCATTATGATTCGCACCCTGCCGGCTGGGAATCCCACAGGTCGGCCCCCGGTGCCGACGATAACGGCACAGGGGTGGCGGTTTTATTGGAAGGGGCCCGATTCTTAGCCGGGAATCCCGGTAATAACACGGTGGAGTGGATCTTTTTTTCCAATGAAGAACAGGGCCACAAAGGCAGCCAAGCCTACGCCCAAGAACTGGCGGCCAAGGGTCGTTCCCTTAAAGGAGTCATCAACATCGATACGATCGGATATACGCAACCTTCTTTGACGGCTTTGTGGCGGGAAACCCAAGGCAAAGGCTTTTTGAGAAAAGGGCGTTACCTGGCCAAACAGATGATTAAAAAGCCGATTTATTTCATCCAAACAGGATTCAAAAATCCTAATGAAATTTTACTGATCGGCGGGCGTCCGGCCAATACCTCGTTTATTGAGAACATTTATTCCCGGTTAAAGGGGGGAGACATTGGGGTCAAAAAAAATATCGGCCCCCAGTGCGGTTGAGGGGACGAAATGTCCTTCTGGGAGAAGGGCTATAATGCGGTGTTCATTACCTCCTTTTACAGAAATCCCTACATGCATAGTGCGGACGATACCATAGATAAGCTGAACCCCAAGTTTTTAGTAAAGGCCGCTCGAGCACTTGTTGGGATGATGGACATCTTAGCCAATGAATAAAAGTTTAATCAAAGACAAAGTGGTTATTGTGACTGGCGCCAGCAAGGGAATCGGATTGGCTACTTCCCTGCTTTTGGTTGAAAAAGGCGCACAGGTGATCCTGGCAGCACGGAACAAGGAAGCCTTGGAAAAGGCTTGCGACCTCATCGAGGCTAAAAGCGGTTCTTGTATTCCAATTCCAACCGATGTCCGACAAGAGAACGAAGTGAAGAGCCTCATCGCTCAGGTCGTGGATCGTTATGGGCGGATAGATGTTCTGATTAATAATGCAGGAGTGTTGGTTTATGGCCCAATGGTCTCGACAACGAGCGCGGATTGGGATAAAGTGATTGATACCAATTTAAAAGGGGCTTTTCTTTGCTCGCGCGAAGTATTGTCGATCATGCTGAAACAAGGGCATGGACAGATCATTAATTTGGCCTCTGGTGCCGGGAAAGGGGGATTCCCTAATCTGACCGTTTATTGTGCCTCAAAATTCGGACTGGTTGGATTGACTGAAGCCTTGTCGCAGGAGGTCGTCGCTACGAATATCAAAATAGCTTACCTCTGCCCGGGATATGTAGATACGGAGATGTTAAGCCTTTTTCCAAGAGATTTTTTAAAAGATATTTCTCCAGTAAGACCCAAAGAGGTCGCTGATCAAATACTTCGAATCATCCTAAATTCGGAATTAACCGAAGGGAGAAAGCGGTTTCTTAAATCATTAATCAAGAAGGGAGTTCAATGGCTCACCTGGAGAAAATTGGGATAATTGCTTGCTGGTATAAAGAGAAAAGTTGCGGCAACTTTGCCTATAAGCTGTCTTCCGCCCTTGAACGAACGGGTCTGAAAGTCCATATCCTGTCGGCCAACTGCCGGTGTTATGGCGACGATCCGTTTAACCCCGATTTGTCCTTCTCCCTTGTTCCCCAAATGCACTTTGCCGATTTTTACCCCAAACCGGGGTCCAGGATTAAACGGGTAGCCCGACTCATGCCGGAATATGGGGGGGATGTCTTCAAGGGGGCTCGGTACCTAAAACACCTGAAGCTGCCCATATTAAATTATCAGCAGACCCAGGGCTCTTTCGGCTTTCTGCCCTTGCTTTCTTTTTTGACTTTCCCGACCGAGTCTAAACGGGTGGTCACCATTCATGAAATCGATTCTATCCAGAAACAATTTAAATTAAAAAATTTCAAGCTGACTACAGTCCAATTAAACCGGGTCTATAATAAAGCTGATGCTCTTATTGTTCAAACGCTTCCAATGAAAAAACAATTTGAATCCTGGGGTATTCAAGCTGAAAAGATTCATGTCATCCCCCATGGGACCTACGTGCCGGACTTGACTTCATATTCCCGAGAGCAGATTATTTTTTGCGGAGGGCATCATTTGACCCATGGTAAGGGATTCGACCTATTTTTAAAGGCCCTGGTCATCTTAAAAGCAAAGGGGATTAGCCCAAAAGTCCTTATTCATGGATTGAATCGTGAATATGGTCAGGAAGATGGGATTGAGCCCATTACCCAATCGGGTTTGACTGATCAGGTTAAATGGTTTGATTATGTCTTTACGAATGAGCAAGAATTGTGGGAGGAATACCAAAAGAGTTTATTTTTGGTCATCCCTTATACAACCAGTGAAGCCGGAACGACAGTAACTACGGCCATGGCCAACGCCGTGCCGGTTATTGCCTCTCGATCGGTTGGCCTGCCGGAGTATCTCGGTGGAGATGGGATATTTGTGAAAGAGAATGAACCGACTGACTTGGCAGAAAAAATGCTTAGGCTTATCCGTGATTCCCAACAGAGAGAAGAAATAGGCAGGCGCTTGTATGAAAGGGCATCAAGATTATTCAGCTGGGATGTGATTGCAAAACAAAATATAGAAGTCTATCGAAGCCTCCTAAGTCAATAGGCGGTAATTGTCCTTTACCCTCTTCCCGGAAAGGGCGAAAGGGAATCGTTGGAAGTAATACACTCTTTAAGTAGATGAAGACAGGATAATTTAAAAATGATCGCCCTAAAAAGGGATTCCTCAGGAGAACCTATCATTAAGAATCACCATGGTATTCAAATTCAAACGGTGAGAACTCTTGAAGGGCTTAAACCCCATGCAACGGCCTGGAATGACCTGGCCTTCCAGGCCCCGCATCGATTGCCGGATCCATCCCACGCCTGGATCGCTTCTTACCTGGAGCATCAGTTGAATCCCGGTGAGAGCTGGTTTTGTCTTTTTGCTTATGACCATTCAACCCTGGTGGGTGTGCTTCCGGTGGTCGTCACTCCTATTAAAAGGATGGGAATGCCTTGCCATAAGTTCCGGACCCCCTATAACGACCAGACCGCTTCGGTTGATTTCTTGGTTAAATCGGGCGGTGAACAAGAGATCATCCCCTTTCTTCTGTCTCAACTGACCTGCCTGCAACCAGCTTGTTTTAGTTTTGAGATGAGACGTCTCCCTGAAACTTCCCCTACCATAAAACTCATGAATAACGGAGTAAGAAAAATCAATGCGGTGTCTGTTTTTGACGGTTACGGCTCTTTTGTTAAAATTGATCGATCTTTTGACGAATACAAGGCCCTCCTGGGAACCAAATATGTCCGAAACTTACGCCGCCTGGAACGCAAATTGTTTACCCTTCCGGGGGCAAATATTTCCTTTTTAACAGGGGACTCCCTTACCGAGAAAGAACTTTCCCGTTTCATGGCGGTGGAGGCCTGCAGCTGGAAGTACACCGAAGGCAGCGCTTTGTGTCAAAGCGATTCCTTAGAGTCTTTTTATAAAGCCCTGACTACCCGGCTAACGGATCTGGGCTGGTTGGAGTGGCACTTCCTGGAAGCTGAAGGGAAAACGATTGCTGCTCACCTGGCTTTACAAATAAATCGGTCTTTGATTATTTTAAAGATTTGCTATGATGAAGCCTATTCATCGTACTCTCCAGGCGCCGTACTGTTTGAAAAGATGTTTGAAAGGGCCTTTCATTCCGGCAAGGTGGATGAAGTCAATCTTTTAACCGACTATGCCTGGAACCAGAATTGGCAAGCGGAGAGAAGATCTTATTATAATTTATATCTATTCCCTGATAAACCTTTGTCCACCCTGGCCGGCTATATTCCCTTAAAGATGCGCATTGGTCTTCGACAAGTACCGGCAGTACACCAAGCTTATCATTTTTGTTTAAATTGCTTAAAAAGGGTGGGCCAGGGGAAAGCTTCCAAAAATAGGCTTGAGGCCTTCTGAACAATTTTCGGAGAGGAGTTTTTCTCCCATGAGCCGTATGACTTTTGGACCAGGCCGGCGTTCTCGACGGGAAACAAAACCCGGGCAACCTGGCAACAAAACCATCAAGGAGATTGTACAGGAAATCCGGGCCAACATTCCCGTTAAGGAGAATTACCGGGAACGATCGCTGACCCTCCACGGTTTGATCTGTGCCCGATGCGGCCGGGAATTTACCCCTGCCCAGAGACAGCTCCTGACTGTCCATCACAAGGACGGAAACCATCTGAACAACCCACCGGACGGAAGTAACTGGGAAAATCTTTGTGCCTATTGCCACGAGGATATCCATTCCCGGGAACTGCTGGGGGAATATTTAAAAAATGATGATAAACAGTAGATACTTGATCCTCGATTCTCGATACTCGATAAAATCAAAAAAACAGATACTGGATTTCGGAAAAAAACCTACATCCAGTATCCGGCATCCAGTCTCTCTCTTTAGATGATTGCTCTCAGTCACGTCGATAAATTCTACGGAAAGCAGGATGTCTTGAGAGATGTCTCGCTCTCCATCCATGCCGGAGAACGAATTGCCCTGGTGGGGGTCAATGGTGCCGGCAAGACCACCCTCTTCAAGATCCTCCTGGGGGTTATGGAGCCCGACAATGGTCTGGTCCACAGAAAGAAAGGGCTTCGTCTCGGGTATCTACCCCAGGATGTCATAGAGCTGACCGGGAAAACCGTGCTTCAGCAGGTGATGGAAGTCGATTCCTCTATTCAACAAATCTTGGCTGAGTTTAAGCAAATCACCCAGAGACTGGATATGACAACCGATCAGGCCCAATTGGAGGTTCTGGCCAAAAGGCAAAGCCATCTGCTGGCAGAGATGGAACGCCTCGGGGCTTATGATCTGGAATTTCGAGCCAAACAGGTCCTGGCCGGTTTGGGGTTTAGAGAGGAATCTTTCCAGGCCCCGGTGGAAACTTTAAGCGGGGGGTGGATCATGCGGGTGGCCCTGGCCCGGCTCCTTCTGAGTCAACCGGATCTTTTGCTTCTGGATGAGCCAACCAACCACCTGGATCTGGATTCTTTGATCTGGCTGGAGACCTTTTTACAAAACACTTCCTCGGCTCTGCTCCTGATTTCCCATGACCGAGCTTTTTTGGATCGGGTTGTTCAAAAGACTTTTGAGTTGGAAAAAGGCGGCCTTATTTCCTTTCCCGGAAACTACAGCCGTTATCTCATTGAAAAACAAAAGCGGCTTCAACTTCAAGAAGCTGCCTTTGCTAACCAGCAGGAAAAAATACGCCAGCTTGAAGACTTTATTGCCCGTAACCGTTCCCGGAAAGATCGGGCCAAACAGGTCCAATCCCGGATAAAGGCCCTTGAACATTTGGAACGAATCCAACCCCCCTCTGCCGAACACAGTATTTCTTTCCATTTTCCGAAACCGGCAAGAACCGGAAAGGCTGTTCTGGAGCTGAAGGATATTTCAAAATCCTACGGCCAAAACCGTCTCTATCAAAAATTGGATTTGATGATTACCCGGGAAGATCGAATTGCCATCCTGGGGCCGAACGGAGCAGGAAAAAGCACCCTTTTAAGAATCATGGCCGGGGTCATTCAGCCCGATTCCGGACAGCGACTTTTGGGTCATAACATTACAGTCAGCTATTTCGCCCAACATCAATTGGAACAGTTGGAGGAGACCCACACCGTTTGGCAGGAAGCGGCGACTGTGGCCGGTGATCGAACCTACGGGACCTTGCGAAATTTATTAGCGGCCTTTCTTTTTCGAGAAGGAGAAATTGAAAAAAAGGTGTCCGTCCTTTCCGGTGGGGAAAAGAGCCGTCTGGTTATCCTCAAGATGCTTTTATCCGGGGCCAATTTTATGCTCTTCGATGAGCCGACCAATCACCTGGATATCCCCTCCAGGGAAGTATTGGAGGAAGCCCTGAAATCCTTTTCCGGGCCCTTGTGTATCATAACCCACGACCGTCATCTGATCAATGCCCTGGCCAACAAGGTCCTCTATATCCGTGATGGTAAAGCGGAACTTTTTCCAGGCAATTACCAGGACTTTGAAGAAATCTGGAAAGCCCGTCTCTCCGATATCGTTCCCTTGCCGAGAAACCGTATGGAGAAAGAAGGGACCCGGGCCAATAAATCCCTTGCTCGGAAATCCCAGGAAGAAAAGCGTCAAGAGGCGGAACAGAGAAATGCCCTCTTTCG
>JBEKPQ010000041.1:0-27890 GCA_049520575.1 Thermodesulfobacteriota bacterium
TAAGGATTTATGGTGAATTAATTCCGGTTTTATTTCCTGCCCTTTTACTCATATTAAAAGATATATTCACTAAAGAATTAACCGAATCAACTTAAAAAAAGGAAAGATCCATTAAAACAAAAAAGGATAGTGAACTTAAAATCATCTTTCTGTATATCTGTTCGTCGTCAGCAAAGATGGAAACTGGGGTAAATTTAGTTTGCACTTTTGAAGTTGGTCCGGGTGGAAAAGACGACTATACTTTTAGCTGTCAGAAAGGAAGAAAGCGTTGGTAGAAGATCCACAGGTTGCCTCAGCAAGGATGGTTCAAAACAAAACCTTCCCCAGTTATTTTCTTTTAGGGGGAGCCCTGTCTTTATTCCTCTTCTATCTCGCTATCTGGCCCATGGTCTGGCACCTGGTCCTCCTTCCCCACGCCCGACCGGACAAGCACCAGCTTCGGGTAGAGTCTCAGGCCCCCCATAGAGTTGATAATACTTTTCTGTTTTTAGACAAACCAGACACTTCTCTTACGGCCTACACAGTCTGGCAAGTCCCCAAGGAAGGATTCTACCACATAAAATTATCCTGCGACGATAACGGAAAGGTCTCAATCGATAACCGCCCGATTATCACCCTGATAGGTATCAGCGCCCTGAATGTTGGAGGAGCTAAACAATGGCTGTCAGCCGGCCCGCATTTCTTGGAATTACGTCTCAACAATATCCTTGATCAGGGATGGCTTAGGATAGAAGTAGCCGAACCCGGCCAGGCCGGCTATAGTTCCTTGAGTACCGATGAATTATCCTATCTGGAACTCGGGAACATCGAGACCTGGTTGGGTGTAGTTTTCTGGGGAAAAATCTTTTGCCTTTTGGGATTTCTCGGGCTTGTTCTGCCCTGGGTACGGTTTTATTTTCATCGACAGCCCAAAATGCTTTCCCCTAAACAGGATGCCGCGAAAACGAGGGCTCCGGAAAAACCCCTTCCCAGTTATTTTCTTTTAATGAAAAAAAAAGAAAGGGTTTTTTTATTGGTCATTATTGGAGTTTCGATCCTCACCCGAGGGCTGACTCTTATTGCCCCTTACCTCAGCTCAGACGAAACGTCTGTCGGCCTAATGAGCCTTATGGTAATGAAAGGAGATTTTCCTGTATTTTATTACGGTCAAAACTTTATGGGTTCTCTGGAAGCCTTTTTGGGCGGCTCCTTTTTTCAGTTTTTTGGCCCATCTCCTTTCACATTGGAGCTCTTACCGGTCATCTTTTCCATTTTGTTTCTCTTTCTTTTGTATCTCTTATCCAAATTATTCTTTGACTACAAAACAGCCCTAATAAGCATTGCCCTATTGTCGATCCCGCCTTTAAGTTTGCTGGAATGGAGTCATGAGGCGAGACTCCATTATCACTTTGCCATTATTTTTGGTAATTTTCTTTTATTAATATCCCATAACTTAATTTATCGGGATATCGCACCTAAGACCAAAAGAACCCTCTTTATATTTTTGGGATTGTTATCGGGTATTGGTTGGTGGACCAATTATCTAATTATAACCTACATTTTACCCGTAGGGCTTTTTCTTTTTCTAAGAGATAAAAAGGTCCTTTTTAGTAAAAATTTCTTATTGTTGCTTTTCATGTTCCTACTTGGCTCCTCGCCTCTCTGGGCCTACAATGCCATCCATTATTTTTCGATAATCGGAATAACTAGCCTGTGGGACCTTTCCCATATCATTCCTTACCTTAAGGATTTTTGTACCAATGCCTTTCCCATAGTGCTGGGGTTTTTACCTCCTCTAAATCATGACCGATTTGATCTTGTCGTTTATTTAATCATAGGTCCAATTTATTTGATTGCTTTAGTTTATTATGTCTCTAGATTCCGGGAAGGACTTAACTCGGCTTTTTCCTTCCGACTTACCAAAACAACCGGTGGGGAAATTTTCCTTTTTCTCTTTTTGGTAAATATCCTCCTCAATCTTTTAACTATTTATGGCACCCGTCTTAGCGATAATGGTCAGCAATATCTCTTGCCCCTCTATACCTGTCTACCTATTTTCGTTGCGGTATTATTAGTAGATATCGAAAAGAAATTTTATTTCTCATCTATCCTCCTGCTTGGGTTAATACTTTTATCCAATTTTGTCGGTAATCTAAGGCATGACGCTTGGACCATTTTTAGCCCTGGAAAATTTCAAACTTATCAAAAATACGAAGAGACAGAAAATCGTCTAATAGACTTTCTAATTCATAATGGATATACACGTCTTTATTATGAATGGCCAGGTAACCGATTGATTTTTAAAAGTAAAGGAGCCCTTATCGTTTCTCATCCCTACAAGGAAGGTTGGCTTCAATTTATTGACTTGGTAGATGCCTCCCCCCGCCTGGGCTACCTTTTCAAAGGAGAACACAAGGGTTTTGAAGAAAATATGAAAGCGATTGGAGGCTCTTTTCGAAAAGTTTGGGCACCGGGTGGCTATGTCGTCTACACCGAATTCAAGCCTCTTTACAAAACGTACCGGATGATTCCTCGGGACCTTTGGACGGGAACCTCGAACGTCAATCCGTCACAGGTCAAAAATGCCTTTGATGGAAATATTATGACGGGCTGGAAAACTCTGGGACATCAGAAAAAAGGGGATTACTTTTTATTGGATCTTGGACGGGTGGAAACTGTTGGAAAAATATCTTATATTCCTGCGGTCTATAACCAGGTGCCGTCTGCTTATCAAGTAGCCGTTTCTTCTGATGGTAAGAACTGGCAAATCGTATCTGAGATTCAAGGGGTCAAAAATCCTACGTTTTGGACAGGCCCTAATCCAATGACCAAGGTCCGCCACGGGAGAATTGAAACGGTCTTTTCACCTCATCAATGTCGATTCCTGAAAATAAGTTTATTACAAGACAGCGATGATTCCAACTGGTCGATCAATGAATTATTTTTATTTAGTCCGGATGATGAAAGGGGAAATACAAAAAGCACATTTCCTGAGAGCCAGGAAATCGATCAGCTGTTGACTTTTTTAAAGGCGCAAAAAATCAATTTTGTTTACGCGAATAATTGGCTTTCACCCGTTATTCGAGTCAAAAGTAACGGGAAAATACAATCCGTCATCTCAAATTATCTTACTGGGAAGAACGGAGAAGAAGAGCCCGACGCTGAGCAATTTGCAAGAGCCCATCTTGATAGAACGGTTGCCGTTATCGTCGAAAAAGAAGATAGAGACTTAGAAAAATTATTAGTGGAATCCGACCGCCTCTATCGCAAAAAAGAACTAGGGCCTTTTATAGCCTATTATGATTTTTCAAGTCCTAAGTGTCAAATTCCTCTTCCCATCAAGAACTGGAAAGTTACCTCCAATGCCAATCCCCAAGAGGTTGAAAAGGCCATAGATCGGGATCTTGCCACGCGTTGGAGCAGTGGGAAACCCCAAGAGCCAGGTATCTATTTTCAAATCGATTTAAATACGGTCCAGTTGGTCAAAGGATGTACTCTGTCTTTGGGAAAATCATTGAATGATTATCCTCGTTCGCTCAGATTTCTATATTCCTTGGATGGAAGTTCCTGGCAAGAAATAAAGGCCACAGCAAAATTAGAACTTTATTGGACAGGGGAAACCCTTTTAAAAATGACGGGAGAAAAAACCCTTTACTTTTTTTCTCCCGTCTATTTAAGATATCTCAGAATGCTTCAAGAGGGGCAAGATCCGGTTTATTATTGGTCTATCCATGAGTTAGAATTATTTTAAACCCGTTCCTCGGAAAAACAATAAAGTTTTCCAGCTACAGAGAATCAAGCTGGAGTAAATACCCGCGGTCCTGAGCCCTTAGGTATCTACTTTTGGACAATTAATGAAAATTAACAAAAGGCCTTGACCCGAAAAAAATTGAAGGCCGCCCAACAACTGCTTCCCTTTTTTATCGGAGAGTTGTATAATTTTGTATTCGTCGTTGGTATATCGGCCTCCTAATGAATTTGAGGCCATTTTATGGCAAACTCTTAACAAGCTATCTCCCTGTCCGTCACTCTAAACTTGGGCGTCTAATTTATGGGGTGCACTCCAGGGAGTACGAATTTTTTTGGGTGATAAAGGGCTACTTAGGTTAAGTTGTGTTTATCGATGAAGTAAAAAAGCGACAAATGCGTCCGGCATCTTCATGGCCCCCTGCATTTCAAAACTAAGGGGAAAAAGAAATGGCGGATGTGGTGGTCCCAGTATTCAACGAACGGGAAATACTGCCTCTCTTCCTTAATCGAATAGAGGCCTTGCCCCTGACCCTTAATCTAATTTTCATAGATAACGGATCCACCGATGGGACAGTGGAATTTTTAAGAGCCCGCCCCGGCATCACCCTCATCTCCCATGGCGAAAACTTAGGCTACGGCCGATCCTTGATAGATGGGTTGCTCTGCTCCACCTCGGAGAAAGTGATCATCATCGATGCCGACTGTGAATACCCCCCCGAAGCTATTCCCCTCTTGTTGGATCGTCTGGCAACTGCCTCCGTGGTATATGGGAGCCGCTTCCTATCCGGGGGGCCGGTAAATATGTCCCATTCCCGTAAATGGGGCAACAATATCCTAACCATCTTCTTCAATCTTTTGTATCGTCAGGGTCTCACCGACTTATACACCGGAATGAAGGCCCTTCGTCGAGAAACCTTTCAAGGTCTCAGTTTCACAAAATCCGGTTTCGAGCATGTAGTTGAACTGGCTGCCTGCCTAGCCCTTCGAGGGCACCGCATCGTTGAAATACCAATTGCCTACACCCCTCGACAGACGGGGCTTTCCGAGATGAGGCATCTAAAAGAGGGGCTCAAAGCCCTTAGGGTCATGATCTCCTATCGGCTGAATAACCATGGCGGAAATTAAAGCACTCATACCGGCTGCCGGTAAGGGAACACGGGCCTACCCCTACACTCGGAATATTCCCAAGGGGATGCTTAAAGTGTCTGGAATACCTCTCCTGGAGTACACGGTGACCTTGCTTCGTGACCAATTGGGGGTACAAACAATTTTTATAGTCGTCAATGAACTTGGCCAAGTGATACGTCAACACTTCAATAATGGTGAACAGTTCGGAGTCCACATCGAATATATTCAGAACGAGGCCGTGCATCGTGGTCTGGCCTACTCCGTTTTCCTGGCCAGGGATCATATACAAGACCCATTCATTCTGGTGCTCTCCGATGAATATTATCAAGACACCAATCACGCCCAACTGCTGGCTCAACCTCTGGATGGGGCACTGGGGATCTGTGGACTGTACAAGACCCAGGACAAGGACAGCATTCGCCGCAATTACACGGTACATTTGAAAAATGGACATATCAACCGCCTCATTGAAAAACCTCGAAAGATAGAGGGCGAACTCCTGGGAACTGGAACCCTGCTCCTGTCGCCCATGGTCTTTGATCTTCTGGAGTCCGCTTTTGCACAAAAGAAGCCTTCTCCTGTCTTCATCGAGGTGCTGGACCAAGCTGCTCAAGAAGGCCAATTTTTTCGGCCCTTCTTTCTGGAAGGTCAGTATGTCAATATCAACAACGTCGACAGCCTGAATTGGGCCAATTTCCTAAGTAAAAGTAAGCGCCTGCCCCAGACCAGCCTCAGTGTGGTAGTTCAGGCTTTTGGTAACGAGGAGGGACTTTCCCGTTTAGTCACTGAGTTTAATAACCAGGAGCGAGTCGATGAGGTGCTGGTAGTGGTTCCTTACGGTTTGGCGGAACCGGCCTGGATACAGGCCCTTTCGAAGGTTAGATGGTTACCCTGCTCTTTGGGAAAAGAGGAATACGGGAGCATGATCGCTTTTGGACTGGAACAGGCCAAGGGGGAGTTGATTACCATAACCGAGGGCTATTATTCCTTCTATCCCACAGACCTTACCAAGCTTTTGGCCTATATTTCCGATGCCGATCTGGTGCTGGGGACCCGCACCACTCGGCAACTTATCCATCAAGGAAGCCGTATGCGAGGTCCGGTACGCCTGGCCCATATCTTTCTGGCCAAGCTTGTGGAACTGTGCTGGATCACCCACCGGGTCCGCCTGACCGATGTGGGCTGCACCTACCGTATTCTCTGGCGCCATTGTTATTTAGAAATCAAAGATCGTTTGCGAAGCACAGGACCTGAATATGTCCTGGAGATGACCATCGAAACCCTGCGCAGTCGACAACGTCTCATTGAGGTGCCGGTGAGTTTTTTGCATACCAATGAAGTATTGGCTGAGCGTCACCAGCGGGTAGGGATATTTCTACGCATGGTCTGGACTATCATACGTCATCGTTTAAGACTGGTCTGAGTTGGTTGTTTAAAAAAATGGATATAACCGTATCCGGATCACCGGTTGCCCCGGAGAAAATAGCCAAAAAAAAGCCCTTTCCCAGCTATTTTCTTTTAGGAGGGGGTCTGGTGTTGTTCCTCTTCTATCTCGCTATCTGGCCCATGGTCTGGCATCTGATCCTCCTTCCCCACGCCCGACCGGACAAGCACCAACTTCGGGTAGAGTCTTATGCCCCCCATAGGGTTGATAATACTTTTCTGTTTTTAGACAGACCAGACACTTCTCTTACGGCCTACGCAGTCTGGCAAGTCCCCAAGGAAGGATTCTACCATTTTAAATTATCCTGCGACGATAATGGAAAGGTCTTAATCGATAACCGCCCGATTATCAGCCTAATAGGTATTAGCCCCAATAATGTAGGGGAAGCCAAACAATGGTTGACCCCAGGCCCCCATTTCTTGAAATTACGTCTCAACAATATCCTTGACCAGGGATGGCTTAGGATAGAAGTAGCCGAACCTGGCCAGGCCGGCTATAGTTCCTTGAGTACCGATGAATTATCCTATCTGGAACTCGGGAACATCGAGACCTGGTTGGGTGTAGTTTTTTGGGGAAAAATCTTTTGCCTTTTGGGGTTCCTGGGGTTTAGCCTGCTCTGGGTACGGTTTTATTTTCATCGACAGCCCAAAATGTTTTCCCCTAAACAGGATACCGCGAAAACGAGGGCTCCGGAAAAACCCATTCCCAGTTATTTTCTTTTATGGGCGGGTTTATTTTTTTTCCTCTTTCACTTCGCTGTCTGGCCGCTTGTCTCGCATTGGATACTCCTTCCTCACGTCCGACCGCACAAGCACCAACTGCGGGTAGAGTCTTATTCTCCGAACAGGGTCATCAAAACCTCTCTATTCTTGGACAAACCGGATACCTCTCTTACAGCCTACGCAATGTGGCAAGTCCCCAAGAAGGGGCTCTACCATTTAAAATTATCCTGCAGTGATAACGGAAAAGTTTTAATTGATAACCGTCCTATCATTACTTTGAGGAGTATTCGCCCCTGGAATGTTGGAGAAACCAAACAATGGTTGACCCCCGGGCCTCATTTTTTAGAATTGAACCTCAACAACGAGTTAGGACAAGGATGGCTTAGGATAGAAGTGGCTGGGCCAGGACAGGCCGACTATAGCTCCTTGAGTACAGATGAGTTGTCCTATCTGGAACTCGGAAACATCAAAACCTGGTTGGAGGTGGTTTCCTGGGGGGAATACCTTTGTTTTCTAGGATTTCTAGGGCTTATTCTGCTCTGGGTAGGTCTGTTATATTTTCGCCGACGGCAGGGAAATCTTTTCCCTAATCGATCGTGGAAATATTTTTTTCTGGCCCTGGCCATCTTCACCCTAATCACCGGCATGGTATTTCACACAATTCATTTGCCCCCCATCTGGGGTGATGGTCTCGGTTATTACTCCTATCTGCCCTCTTATCTAATTTACCATGACTTGTCCATGGAGAGCTTGTTTTCTCCAACGCGCTTATATTTCTACCCCTCCACTTCCACTGGCTCGGATTTGCACGATGGGGAAGGTTTTATACGTTATCCGGCCACCGGCCGGTACTTAATCAAATACCCTGTGGGCACCGCTGTTTTAATGTTTCCTTTTTTCCTTTTGGGTCATCTGCTTGCACCCCTTGTGGGATCAACACCCGATGGCTTTTCCATGGTCTACCAGTTCGCTATAGAGATAGCCGCCGTCTTTTACATGCTCGTTGGCTTGATTCTCATTTTTAAAATCTTGATCAGATATTTTCCCTCTAAAGTGGTTGCCGCGACGATTCTGAGCCTGTTTTTGGGGACCAACCTACTCGCCTACGCTGCGGTTGAGCTTTCTCTCAGCCACATCTATTCCTTTTTCCTGATTGGCCTACTTCTCTATTTAGTGCCCCGCTGGTACGCCGATCCCTCTATTATAAATACCTTTTTTTTGGGTATAGTATCCGGGCTAATTCCTTTGGTGAGAAATCCTAATGTTGTCTTTCTGGTGTTCCTGCCTCTTTATGGGATAACTAACTGGGAGAGCTTAAAAGAAAGGGCCCTTTTTTTGTGGCAGAAGAAATACAAACTTTTTCTTTGGCTGACGGTCGCGTTTGGGGTCTTCTCTCCTCAATTTATAATTTGGAAAATAGCGACCAACCAATTCTTGGTCAGTACCTATACGTTCCCTTTTGAGAGGTTCTATTTTTTTTCCCCCCAGATATTGAAGGTACTTTTCAACCTGCATCACGGGCTTTTCCTCTGGTCGCCCATTCTGCTTTTTTCGGTTTTTGGTTTCTGGAACATGAAGGGCCCGTTAAAGCCCTATCGTTTGCCTATAGTTGTTTGCCTCTTGCTCCATATCTATGTCGTCTCCAGTTGGTATCTCTGGTACTTTGCCTGGTCGTTCGGCCATAGGGCTTTTGTAGATGATTTGGGTATGTTCGCCCTTCCCCTGGCCTGTTTCTTTGGGGGCTTACAAAAGACTATAGTCAAAAGGTCTGTTATTATTGTAAGCACTTTTTTTATCGCTTTTACCTTTTATTTATTCATCCAATATTTTCATGGAGTCCTTCCTGGTGAAATAAGACCCCATACCTGGCCGGTTTACGAGAAGATACTGCTTGATCAATCCGGAATGATTGATTTTTGGAAATGGCTCAAGAATCCGCAAATGACTAATTATAGACTGTCGAGATAATATAAAATTTTTTACATTGATCTGGGTGAGTTTGCCGTGTCGAGGAGCTTGGTTAAATTTTCGTTAAACTTATGGGAAAATTTACATTCTCATTTTAGTGTGCTAACTTTCTGGCCACCCTTTGAGGGGGAATGAGACCAGACCTGTTTCAGCGAGTCCCACGGCCGACTTCAGAAATAGGTTTGCCTTCCAGGAGTCCCGATGATTGGTTGGATCGAACCAACACCTCAATAAAAAGCAAAGAGAGATTCCATGCATTTCAAGAATAGATCCCTTCGGGTACAAATCCTCCTGGGTCTTATCACCCCCATCCTGATTCATTTTTTGCTTCAATGGATCATGGGCCGATCCCCTATCCTGGCCGAGTCTTTTTACGACGAAGCCGTCACCGGGGAAATGGGACTCCACATTCTGAAAGGAGAGCCTCAACTCTTTTTCTGGGGTCAACCCTATATGGGGGCCTTGGAAGCCTACCTGAGCGCCTTTCTTTTCTATCTCTTTGGGGCTTCTGGTTTTGTTCTTCATATGACCGATGTTTGCATTTTGGCCTTCATGCTTTTTTTAGTAAACAGGATCGGCACTTTGGTGGGCGGATGGGTAGTCGGTTTTTTGGCGGCGACCTACTGGGCCTTGGCACCTCTTTATTTAAGCATCGTCGGACAATTAGCTACCGGCGGGCATGTGGAGGCCTGTGCGGCTGGAGCCTTTGTCCTGTTTAGTATTTGCTGGCTGGCCTTTAAACACTCGAGAAACCCGGGTACTCTGGCCTTCCTGATCGGTCTCATTGCCGGGCTGGGATGGTGGTCCAGCCTGTTATCCGTTCCTTTTTTACTGGCCGGGGCCATCGGTTTATCTTTGGCCCGGCCTCCCCTGCTCCTTAGCCGGATTCCTTGGATGGGAATAGCCGGTTTTCTCCTTGGATCTTCCCCTTTTTGGCTGTGGCAATATTTGCATAATTTCTCCACGTTCGATTTTTTTGAAGGGCACGGGGTCGGCATTTTCAATCAACTCCCGACCCGTATCTATTCGGTCCTTCGCTTCTCCTTATTTCAATCCTTGCTCGGCGATTGGTGGGATGGTCACAGCGTCCTTCCTTCGGTTCCTTCTTTTCTGGCCTGGGCCGTCTTCATCCTTATTTATCTTCCGGCTTTTTCTATTTCCTTGATAGCCATTTTTCAATGGCTCCGTAGGATCATTTCCCTCCGGAACCCTTTTCAGGGACCTAAAGATCTGGTGGTAGCCACTTTTTGGATCCTGGTCCTGGCTTTTTCCACCAGCGAACAAGGGGCCAATGGATCTCTCCGTTATTCATTATCCCTTTATGTGCCCTTTACGATCCTGGTAGCCCTTTGGTTGGGGAAGATCTTTCAATTTCGTAGGGCCATAGGCAGTGCGGTCCTGGTCGGTCTCCTTTGTTTCAACATCTTTCTTCATTTTCTCTTTCTTGACGAATTTAAAACCTGGCCATACCGTCCGATAGACAACCTAATTAAGTCCTTAAAGGATCGTGGAATCCGTTATGCTTATGCCGATAACCGGATCTCACAGGTCCTGACCTTTGAAAGCCAGGGGAAAATAATCTGCGCTGACTATTTTGGACGGCGCAATTATAATTATCTTAAGGCGGTCGATTCCGCTCCTGCCGGAGAAGTGGCCATTGTGACTCACGAAGTACTGGGGGGACCGTATCCGGAGGCCATGGCTTCCACACTACGACTTCTTGGAGGTACGGCAGAACAGGTCAAGGTCGGTCCTTATGTTTTTTGGTATGATTTTAAAGAACCGGCCACTAATCTTAAACCATTGCCCCCTCAGGATTGGCGGATTACTGCCAGTCAAGAGCAAGATCAAGTAGAACTGATTAAAGATCGTGACATATTGACCTCCTGGAAGATTCTTAAACGGGCTGGGGACTATTTATCCGTGGACCTGGGGAGGCCAAAACGACTAGCCAGGATATCTTTCCTGTCTGGTCCGTTTGGATTCGATCTCCCTTCCGGATTCAAACTCGAAATATCCTTGAATCAAAAAAAATGGGAATTGATATCTGAAGTCTCGGCCAATGATATGCTGCCCGGTCTCTACTGGTACCAAGGACACCCACGACTTGATCAGACTCCCCGCTTCCAAATCTCCTTTGCACCTCGCCTGGCCCGATTTGTACGCTTGACTAACCTCACGACCCCGGAAGACCGGAATGAACCCTGGTCCATAGCGGAGCTATTCATCTACGAAGCCTCCGAAACCCCAACCAGACCCTACGGGAAGGCCTTGGAGGCTTACCATCAAGCCCAGCGGACCTTAGATCATTGGATGGATGACCCTACCGGTCCCCATCATCTCTTTCCTGTTGCTAACTTAGAGACTCGGCGGAAGCAGGTCGATTGGCAAACGGCCATTCATTCCTTACAGCAGGCCATTCTGGAGGCACCGGATTGGGAAGACCCCCATCTGCTTTTCTGGGAAGCTGTGGATTGGGGACAATTATGGAATAAAGGAGGGGAAAAAAAGAAAAGGAAGCCTATAAATTTTAATACCTTGTTTCCAGTAAAAGATCTCAATAAGATTTCACCGACCCAGTTTAGGGTCTTTTCAAATGTTAATAATTCCGAAGCCCGACTGGCTATTGATGGAGACCCTTTCACTCGCTGGGGCAGTTCCAGAGGCCAGGAACCGGGAATGTTTTTTCAAATCGACCTGGGGGGGAACTATTCGGTAAACGGCTTCTCTTTATTCTATGGCAGTTCCCTCAATGACTATCCTCGGAGGCTTAAAATAATGGGTTCCCCGGATGGACAGCATTGGCAGGATATTCAAACCACTTCTCACACCTATTATGCCTTGGCCGAAAACCAGATTTATAAAAAAACATATTATTTCTTTTCGCCAGTCCCGATTCGCTGCCTTAAGCTGGTCCAATTGGGAAAAGATCCGGTCTATTGGTGGTCCATCTATGAAGTGGAGGTCTATAAAAAAATAAAACAAGCCCAATCCCCATAGCTCACAGAAAACCAAATCACTTTCAACATTCAGCTTTGAGCTTTCATCGTTTTAAGGAAGGGTAAGCCACCCATGCCCATTCTAAAATCCACCTATCTGTCCGACGAAAAAGGTTTAATGATGGACACCCGGTTGATTTGATCCGGATTGAAGATGACCTTGATTTTGACGTTCTATTGGATAATATGATTCATTCCAATTACTATGACCTTTCTTTCTTTGACAACCATATCGATTACCAGGGAGGACAGGTTAAGTTCGATTCCTTTTATCTTTCTTCGATTCTCAAATTCCTTAAACCCAAATCGCTATTAGAGTTAGGGTGCAGCCGGGGGATGTTCTGTTTCTTTAAGGACTCGACAGCCGGATCAAGGTCTAGGGGATCGAGTTCAGCCAAGATGTCTTAAAAAATTATGGCCTCTTTTGATTGACAAGGATGATAATGGCGATATCCTGGAAGTCTGTAATAAATATTATTCCCGTAAAATTACTTTCGACACCTTCTTAATTCAATAACTTGATCTAGGTGGAACCTCGGTCTTAGGCCCGGGCCATATTAGGATTATTAGTTTTTAACCTTTTAGTCTTTACAAAAGCAAGAAGTTTGCTTAATCTGTTACCCATGTTTCTGGTTCCCTTAATCTTTCTTTTGTCAATAGGGGTTATGAAACTTCTTTAGCCCTGATCTTAATTCATGATGACCCCTAAAAAATTTCAACATTCATTAATGATTTTTATTGGTTGCTTATGTTTAGGTATGGTTGGGTGCTCCTCTTCCCCATCCACCCCAAACCCTTCAGAGCCCCGATGGAACCAAAAACATCTCATCGGCGCCTATTATTACCTCTGGTATCCAGGCAACTGGCGGGAGGGATATATCAATGGTCGGTTACTTCCCCAACAATTACCGGCTTTAGGCCAATATGATTCCTCTGATCTTAAAATCATCGAGCAACATATCGCCTGGTCATCTCAATACGGTATTGATTTCTGGGCCATCAGTTGGTGGCCGGACCATCCTGAACTGGACAGAATCATTAAAGAAAAGATCCTTAAGGCAAAGAATATCAGTGATATTCGTTTTTGTATTTTTTATGAAACCTCCGGACTCGGGTTGGCCGACGATCGAATCGATTTTACCCCGGACAAGACAAAAAAATTGCTTTCCGACTTTAAGTTCCTGGCCCAAAATTATTTTTCTCACCCCTCTTACCTCAAAATCAAAGGACGTCCGGTGGCGATCATCTATTTAACACGAACCCTTCTCGGTGATTACTCCGAAGCCATCAACAACATCAGAAAAGGCCTCCAGGAGATGGGTTTCAACCCTTTCCTTATCGGAGATGAAATCTTCTGGTATGTCATGCGCTCAAAGCCTCTCCCACCTTCCACCCACCCTGAAATAAACCGGATCAAATTGTTTGATGGGGTTACCGCCTACAACCTATATAACTGGGCGAAGCCCAAACAGATTGGCTATGGAAGCACAAGCACCTTTCTTTCTGATATTCATGACCTGTATAGAGAATACCAATCGGCTATCGGCAGAGAAATCACACTTGTTCCCTCCATTATTCCCGGATATAATGATAGAGGGGTCCGTCTTTCTGAAAATCACCCGGTGATCCCCCGTCAGTTTCAACCGAAAGGGGAAGAAGGGTCTTTTTTCTCTCAAGCCCTTAAACGTGTGGTCATCCCTTTTGTAGATCCGGATATCCACATGGCCTTAATAACCACCTTCAATGAATGGAATGAGGGGACCCAGATTGAACCAACCAAGAAAACGGATGTCACCAGGACCGACCAAAGTCCGACCAAGACCGATTATACCCAGGGCTATGCTTACCAGGGCTATGGAGAGAAATATCTATCTATCCTCCAGGACACCTTCATGGCTATCAGTGGAAGGGTGATGGATGAAAAAAGGAAAAGACCTCTCTCCAAGGTTAGCTTAAAGGCCTTTAAGGGAGAAACCTTATTGGCAGCCACTCTGACCGATAGCCAAGGATTTTTCAATCTGTCTCGTTTAAACCTGTTTCCGGATATCTATGAGGTTAGGGCAAATTTATCCGGTTATCAAGAGATCAAATCCAAAATACAGGTGATTGGGGAAAAGGCGGCCATTCTTAACCTTAGGCTTAAAAAGGAATAAACCTAAGTCTAATTTCTGATAAAGCAAGATGCCGATTAAATCTTTGTCTAAAATGTTATTTATTATCCTTCTGGGCCTTGTGATAATGGTTCGTATTTGGATGATTGCCCAGGCTCCCAGCGCTTTTGGCATCGATCCTGGAGATGTTCATCCTGATCAAGGGACAGTTCTTTTAATGGCCAAACATATTCTGGACGGGGGAGAATTTCCAATTTTTCAATATGACACAGCAATGTTAGGAAGCCTGGAAGCCTTTCTGCTTTCCTCCTGTTATTTGCTTTTCGGTATTAATCTTTGGGTAATCCATATTGTCCCGGTTCTTTGCTTCATTTTTTTTTGCCTTGCCCTTTTTCTGCTGGCTAAGGATTTATTTGGATCTCAGGTTGGTTTATGGTCCCTTCTGTGGTGTGTCTTTTCCACTATCACTATATCTGAAAACAGTATTATGCCTCAGTTGGGGAATATTAGTGCTCCCATGTTTGGGACTGCCTTGTTATGTATTACGATAAAAATCATAAACTCTTCCAATCTTTTTACTAAGAGATGGGGTTATGGACTTTTGGGTCTCCTGGGAGGCATCGGCTGGTGGACCAGTCCGATGATGATCTATTACCTGGTTACCATCCCCATATTTATTTTACTAAAAGAGAGGGGTTTGGAGATTTTAAGGGGGGGCTTTTGGGGCACCTTACTATTTTTTGTGGGAGCTTCACCTTTTTTTTGCTATTACGCCGTGGATCCTCAAATAGATGTCCTTATTATGGGGGTAGGATATTCTTTAAAGAACCTTAAGGAGGGCCTCCCCTTGTTTTTTTTGGATCGAATTCATTATTTTCTTGATCTCGATAAATTCGGTTCCCTTCATCAGCTTTACTTTTGGGTCGGGGCTTTCATTTACCTTGGAGCAACGATTTTCCTTTTCTGGGGTCATCGACAAGACCTAACCTATCTCTTGAAACCAAGATATTGGTCAAAGATATCCCCTGGGTTTATTTTAGGTATATTATTTTTAGTCTTTTTAGGCATCCTTAGCAGTAGCGTCCACATAGAAAGGAATGCCACCAGATATTTTTTACCTTTGGCCTCTTTTTTCCCTATTGCCATAGGGTATGGTGTTGTTGGTTTCCGAAAACATTGGCGCATGATTCCCATTTTTCTTGGCCTCTTATTATTTTTTATTCAGATGGAAGTGAGTTGGAATTTTGTAAAAGTCGAAGCGCCTTCAGCGGAAGCCGCTACAAGGATGGTTATTGGATTAACCAATGAGTTGTCAAGAAAGGGAATCCGTCATATTTATTCTTGGCAATCCCCCGGCTCAGAACTGATAAATTTTTATTCCAAGGAACGAATTATCTCCTCCCGACCGATGTTGGAACGGTATCGCCCTTATGAAGATATCTTGGAAAGCTCTGATCGGGTGGCCTTCCTGGATCCCGGAGACAATCCAGTTCTCCCAACCCTGGGAGTAATAGGGGGAAGCTGTCTACAGGAAAAAATGGGCCCCTTTCAATTATACCGTGGATTTAAACCCCATCTGCGGGAATATAGAGAAATACCGAAGGAGGAAGTTCGTCTTGAAGTCTCGGATCAACAGCAGAATGTCCCTAAAATGATAGACCGCAACCTGGATACGGAGTGGAGTTCTGGAAGGCCTAAAAGCCCCGATATGTGGCTTAAGATTGACTTGGGGAAAATTCATTCTCTGGGGATGATCAGGTTATTTAATCACGGTTCCCAACATGCTCATTATGCGTACCATATAGAAATGGAGGCTAGTTTGGACGGGCTTTCGTGGAAAAAAATAATCCCTGATACTCAAATGAACCTTTATTATTGGGATGGACCGCGAATTTACTGTTGGGAATTAAATTATCGTTGGGAATGTCGTTTTGGGCCTTTGAAAGCCCGCTTCCTGCTTATCAGAAACAAAGAACAATCAGATAGATATCCTTGGAAAATCGGAGAGCTTTACGTCTTTGACGATCAAGGCGAACTGACCACCGATAGTTTTGACTATAAAAGCATAGTGGAGAGAATTCAGGGGTTGGGACTACAAAAAATCTATGCTGGTCGCTGGCTGAGTGCAAAAATAAGAGAGACTACCAAGGGCGGGATACAGACCGTTCAGACTTTTACCGAAGCCTCTTTTGCCCGCCGCTGGCCACGGTCTCGTGTTATCGAATTCGGCCCAAGGACAGGCTTTATCGTTGATCGACAGGATCAATCCGGTTTCGAGGAAATGTTGAATCAAGCGGGAATAAAATTGGCCTGGGAACCTTTTGGGAGATGGAACCTTTACTATTTTAAAGAATGGGGATTAAAACAAAAATATTTAGAGAATCACAGGGGTTTCTGGTGGACGGGATTCGGGATCTTACGGGTAGGTCCTGCGGTTTGGGATGAATTTCACCGTCGCGGTTTGGATCATTGGAAGGGATGAAACCATCGATGCCACTATCCACAGTTAAGGAGAACCCTCTTTTTAACTTTTACTTTTGGCTTATCCTCCTCCTTGGAGTAGCTATCCGTTTTCTCTTCCTATTTACCCCTTTAATGGACTCCGATCAGGCCGTGAACGGTTTGATGGCTCGTCATATCATGCAAGGGGCCTTGCCTCCTCTCTATTACGGTCAGGATTATTGCGGGAGTATTCAAACCTATTTCATTTCCACTATCTTTTTCCTGTTCGGCGCTTCCCGTTTTACACTGGATTTATCCATCTGTTTTGAATCCCTTTTTTTTATTTTTTTCATTACCCTTCTGGCCAACCTGATTTTTGACAAATCAACGGCCCTCCTATCGGCCCTGTTTTCCACCCTGGGACCTTATTTTCTGATTTTTCATTCTGTCTTGGCCCGGTCGGCCTATATTGAAATCCCGATCTTTGGAGTTGTTCTTTTCATTTTCACTTTTAAAATTCTATCCTGCGACAAGAAAAGGCCTGAGCTTTTTTTCGGTTTAGGTTTGTTTTGCGGTCTGGGTATATGGACCCACTATCTGATCGTATTCTATTTTCCGGCTATTTTTCTCCTCATATTCATTCAAGATAAATGGTTCTGGCTGAAGCGGACTTTTCTTTTCTTTCTATCAGGTCTGTTATTCGGCGGACTTCCCCTTTGGGTTCACAATATATTCTATCCTTTGATCTCCTGGCGTTTTCTTTGGGAAGGCGTTGGGGGCGGCGAACCTTTCCTCCCCTCTTTGATTGATTTTTTTGCCCATCGGTTTCCTGAGTTGCTGGGGGTTGTCAATAACGAAACCCAACAGTTCACCATCCCCTATTTGTCGTTCCTGATCTACTTTGTTTTTGGGGGATGTTTATTTTTCCTATTTCTGATCCGGAGAAAAAACCTTTTCGATCTCTTAAAATTCAGGATTAATCATAACCCGGGATTGGATCTTTTGCTCCTTTTTCTCCTTTCCTTTCCGTTCATTTTCGCCTTTACCGGTTTTGACTCGGCTCATATCAGTCGTTATCTTCAACCCTTATTTTCCGTGCTGCCTATTCTGTTCGCCGTTTTCACCCTAAGGTTACACTCTGTTTCGGCATTTTTAGCCTTCCTCTTTGTCCTCCTGACTCTCTTTTCCAATAGTTACGGTACGGTTAGCAGGTTTCCCCTTTTCTACAAAACCCAGGCAAAAGAATTTCAAGAGGCCAGAAAAAATGATCAGGATTTATTTAAATTTTTAAAAGAAAAAAATATTCGAAGGATATACTGCCTTGATTATTGGACCTCGGCACGATTAACCTTTGACTCCAAGGAGGAGATTATTTTTGCCCAACCTATACATGATCGTTATCCCGCTTATACCAATTTGGTAGATCGAGACTCTCGTGTTGCTTATCTTTTCCCCGGTGACAACAAGGGTTTTGAAGCCACCTTAAAAAATATCGGAGGCATCTATCAGAAAGCCCAGGTCTTCGGTTATAGTATTTATCATACCTTCTCCCCACCCCCCTTTCAATACTTAGAACTTGTACCGAACAACTTTAAAGTTATCTCTAATGCCAAACCCGAAGACGAGGTAAATGTTTTTGATCGAGACCTGAATACTCGTTGGTCTTCCAATAAGCCTCAAGAACCAGGATTGTTCTTCCAAATCGATTTAGGGAAAGTCATTCCCGATCTGGGCCGGACAACTCTCATCTCCGGAAAGCCTGAGGGTACGCCTCGAGGTCTTCGATTGGAAATCTCACAAGACGGCCGGCAGTGGCAAACCATCCGTGAGGTCCCCGGATTATGGGGTGATCTTTTCTGGTCCGGCCCCCATCCTTTTTATCGCCCCGGGATCGGCCGGGTTGATTGCACCTTTCCCCCGCAATCAGGCCGTTTCCTCAGATTTACCCAACTAGGGAGCGACCGGACCTATTACTGGTCGGTGGCTGAATGTTTTATCTTCCAGGCCCAGCCAATATCCGAGCCGATTACGAATAATCCGGCTCCCTTGCTTTCTTATCTCAAAGAGGTTTCCCCTGCCAAAATCTACACGACCCCCTGGATTCAGTCCCAGTTTTCCCCGGAGTGGCGGGCGAAACAAAGGGCCTTGGCTGTTGAAGCGAATAATGAAGGTTTGGTCCAGACTCTTTTGGATCCGGTCTTTGTAGTCGAAAAAGAAAACGCCTCAGCCTTGACCCATTTTTTAAAAAGCAACTTAAGACGTCCTTTTCAAGAACACCAAATTAACGGCCAAATGGTTTTTTCTATTCCTTCCTCAACCGAACTTTATCGACCTCTTTCATCAAAACATTGGCGTTTTCAAACCAACTACAACCCCCAAAGGGCTTATTTAGCCGCTGATGGAAAAATTTCTACTCGTTGGACTACTGATAGGCCCCAAGTCCCTGGGGCCTACTTTCAAATCGATTTTGGGAAAATGGAAAAGATAAGTCGAATACGGATTTTGACAGGAAACTCTGTGAACGATTACCCCCGTGGCTTTTCGATTCGTTATTCGAATGATGGGCAAGTCTGGACCTCATTGGACCCAATCATAAGTCCCGTTTTCCTCCATTGGACAGGAGAAACCCTTTTGAAAGGCACCCAGGATCTAGATTTTATTTTTTCTCCTACGCCGATGCGTTATCTTCAAATTGTCAATAAGGGGAGAGACGATATCTATTATTGGTCGATCCATGAGGTGGAACTTTATCAAAGGCAGCATGCGGAATAATGAAAAATTGGAGTATTAGAACATTGGACTGCTGGGGATTCAAAAAATTTCTTTGATCGGTTTTTAGAGACCACGTTATGGACCAAAATACAACCACTATGTGGCAAGAAGACCTATTGACCCTCCAACCTTCCTGGAAAAGTTATTTCGTCTTTTATGCGGCTATCCTCATTTTTGGAATCGGGCCAAGTATCAATCCCAATGCGGGAATAAGCCTGCTCTTTGGATTGGCTGTCTCTATTATTTTAGTGCTATATGTTCTCTTCTGCCAGAAAACAACTTTTTTTCGGATAACTAAAGACGAGGCCCTTCGGGAATCGGGTTTTTCGGGTCAAGCCAAAAAAAATTCCCTTCCTTTGAAAGGAATTGCCGGCCTTGAGGTTCATAGAGGTGTTGTCCATCGCCTCTTAGGCATCGGCCATTTACAATTTCGTTCCCGACTATCTGGTCGACCCGACCTCTGGTGGTTTGGGATCGAAGATCCCTTTGCGGTGAAAAAAAGGATTGAGGATTTTTTGCCCTAGGTATAGTCAACTTTCAGGATCTTGTTTCAAGAAGGTCTTTTAAGGCATTTTCAAAATGTATCGGGGGCACCAATCCATCAAACCTTTGATATATCTTTCCTTCTTTGTTGATAACCAGAGTAGTCGGCACTCCTAAAATTCGATAATCTTCCACAACTTCCTCGGTTCCAATCAGAATGGGGTAAGGAATCTTCATCACCCTGACAAAATTTTTAAGCACAAAAGAGGCCTCTTCCGCATCCAGAGAAATCCCCAGGATCACCAGACCCTTTTTCTTGTTCTGCTGATAGATCCTTATTAATTCAGGAATTTCCTGGCGGCAGGGGGGACACCAAGTGGCGAAAAAGTTCAGCAGGACCACTTTTCCTCGAAAATCAGAAAGACGCATTTTATTAGATTGTAAATCTTTTAAGGAAAATCCTTTTGCCGGACGATCTTTTTGGATATTCTCAGAAAAAACATACGCCGACCCGGTTACAACCCCTACCGTCAGCACAACGAGGATCCGGATGAACCATTTCATTTTCAGCTTCATTAACGTCTCTTCTTCCTTCCAATTTTTTTCTTTTTTCTTTGACAGGATTTCTTTAAAGAAAAAAGGATATCAAATGCTCAATATTTTCCAAGATTCTCTTCGGTTGTATCCTGAATCTTATATCCTGCATCTGTATTAGGCATCCAGTATCTCCCTGACCTTCCCAATCAATTCCTCATCCCGATAGGGTTTTTGAACGAAGCCCCCCACCCCTTCCTTGAGGATTCCCCCCACTTCTTCATTAGTACTATATCCTGAAGATAACAACACTTTTATTTTGGGGTTGACATTTTTCAACCTGAGAAAGGTTTCTTTCCCCCCCAGCCCGGGCATGACTACATCCAAGACCACCAGAGCGATATCCTCCCGATTTTCCTGATAAATCCGAATGGCCTCTTCTCCTCTTGAGGCCATCAGTACCTTATAGCCTTCATCCTCGAGGATGTCAGCCCCTAATTGCCGAATAATTTCTTCATCATCTACGACAAGAATGGTTTCGGAACCCTTTGTAAGTGTTGAGCTTTGAGGAGAAGGTGAACTTTCTTCGATCATCATATCCGGTATGGCCGGCAAATAAAGTTCAAAGGAGGTCCCTTGTCCAGGCTCACTTTTCAAATCAATATATCCACCATGATTTTGAATAATTCCATAGACCATAGAAAGTCCCAGCCCTGTTCCTCTTCCTGGCTCTTTGGTCGTAAAAAAAGGTTCAAAGATCTGGGATTGGACCTCAGGGGTCATGCCGGTTCCGTTATCCGAAAGGGTAATCTTTATATAATCTCCTTCTTTTCTTCCCCGTTGTTTTAAGAGATCAACCTGTGGGGTTTGATTGGCAGTAACGATTTTCAGAATACCGCCTAACGGCATGGCATCGCGTGCATTTAAACAAATATTGATCAAGGATTGCTCAAGCTGGGTCTCATCTCCCTCGATTAAATGTAAATGGGCATCCAACTCTACTTCCAGGGTGAGCCGTTTATCTATCGTCCGTCCCAAAAACTGGATCAGGTCCTGAATAAGGGCATTACAATTAATCGGTTTAACCTGATTCTTACCACGCCGGGCAAATCCTAACAGTTGTTTAGTTAATTCTGCGGCCTGTTGAGCCGATCGCTCAATATTTTTTACTGAATGAAACAAGGGATCTTTGGGAGACATCTTCTTCTTGACATAAGAAGCATAGCCCAGGATCCCTCCAAGGAGATTATTAAAATCGTGGGCGATCCCACCAGCCAGATTCCCTATGGAATCCATCTTCTGGGCCTGAATGACTTGTTCTTCAAGTTTTTTATGTTTTGTAATGTCCCTGGCAATCCCCATGGTCCCCACGACCTGCCCCTGCTCATTCAACAGGGGGGCGGCGCTTCCGGAAAAGTCTCGGATTTGCCCATCTTTTCGAATATATTTCCAGAGGATATTTTCTACACTTTTTTTGTCATTTCTGGCTTCCTTAAAAACTTGGGCCAGAAAGTAATGTTCTTCGGCAGGTGTAAAATGGATAAAATATTTTCCTAACACCTCGGATTCATCGTGCCCCAAAATCTTTTTCCATCGCGGTCCTATGTAGTTAATGGTCCCGTCCAGATCCAGGGTAAAGATGATGTCGGGAATACTTTCCACCAGAGATCGGTACTTCCGTTCCGAGGCCCGGAGTAGTTCCTCGGATTGGTGCAATTTTTTGATGGCCTGCCGGTATTCCGAGTTTATTTTTTCAAACGAGGTTCTGGATGATTTTTGGGCTCCGGACTTTTCTGGTTTGGTACTGGTTGACCTCGCCATGGAAATTCTCCCCTTCTTGACAAAAAATGAATTTTAGAAAATGAATAACATTCTCTATCATAAACAGAACGGTGTCAATTTAATACGAAAATAGGGCTCCAGGATTCCAGGATTCGAGGGTTTAAACCCTTCTTTGGCGGGACTTGGATCCTTAGAATAATTTTTATGTTTCGTATTTAACCTTCATTGAATTCGTTAAGCGCGGAATTCCAAACAAGGTATGGGCCAGTTTTTATTGCGCGCCTGGTCCATATTCAGCCGGCAATCTGGGTAAGAAGTTCTGTGGAATGGAAATGGGTTGGGTTTACAGTGCTGGGCCAAAGCACCCGGACCTTGATGTCCGCCAGAGAAGACCCGTTCCCTTTTTGAACCGTTGTTTCTCGTTGAAAAATTGTTCCCACCGTACCAATTTTTAATCCGGTTTCAACTTCCCCTTGCAACTCTGAAAAAGGAAGGGTTTTTAGCGACTCCATCTTCTCCTGGGCCAATTGAAGGGCCGCTGTCTTATTTTGGCTTAATTTATTGGTCTTCATTACAGTAATCGACAAGCTGGTAAGAGATAGAAAGCCGATACTGAGTATACCGAGGGCGATAATCAATTCCAACAAGGAAAAACCTTGGTTTCTTTTATTTTCCATAGCCTCTAAATCCTCTCCAGACTTTTAATTCGTTCATTTTGTTTATTTGCAAAACTGATACCAATCCCTAGATAAAGGTTTAAGCCAAAGACTGACCGGGCATTTTTTGGGGCTTATTTATTTTTATTCATTATTTTGCCTATTACTAAGGGTCTCATTGTAGTATCGACATTAGGACGAGAGGCTCGTTAGAAATAGGGTTGCTGGGTAACGGCGGATTAAATTCAAAGCCTTTGCTCCCTAAGCAAACCTCATTTTTACCAATTAAGTGTGAACCCGGTTTCCAAAAGATGTGAACACGTTTCGCATTAGGTATTAAATATGACTTGGCAGAAAGAAGTAAACCGATATGGACGGAGAACAATTCTATCTTTCCTAATCGTTTCCTGATTTTTTCAAATAATTTCTTTCGGCGATATTTGGGAACCCAGACAATATGATATTTGCACTCCCATTTTACCTGTGCTAAACTTTGCAAGTCTTACATGATTATCTCCTTCCCGCACTACCCCTCCTCCGAGGCCCTCGGGAAGGAGATTTTATCACGCCTGACCAGCAGAACTGATGGTTTAATCTTAATTATTGCTTTGAGCTCCGGCACCTGCGGGCGTGCAGGCACCGGGCTTTGAGTGCTAAGAGGAGAACATACCCCATGGATATCCTAAAATATACTGAAGAGCATCGGATCTTTCGGGAAGCTCTACAAAAATTTCTCGAAAAAGAGGTCACCCCTCATGTGGAAGAATGGGAAGAAGCCGGAATCGTTCCTAAGAGCATCTGGAAAAAAATGGGAGAACAGGGTTTCCTATGTATGGATGTGCCGGAAGAATACGGCGGACTGGGGGCCGATTTCCTTTATTCGGTGATCATGATCGAAGAAATGGCCCGGACCAACCATACCGGTCTGGCCGCTTCCCTGCACAGTGATATTATTGTTCCTTACATCACCGCTTTCGGATCGGAGGAATTGAAAAAGAAATATCTGCCGGGGTGCATTTCCGGGGAAATTATCACGGCCATTGCCATGACCGAACCCAACGCCGGTTCGGACCTGGCTGCCATCCGAACCCATTTTGTCGAGGATAAAGATTCCTATGTCATCAACGGACAAAAGACTTTTATCTCCAATGGTCTCAATTGCGACCTACTGGTCCTGGTTGCCCGGGACCCTAAAGCCGAAAACCCCTATGCCGCCCTGTCCCTATTCCTGGTCCCTGCCGGAACCTCCGGCTTTGAAAAAGGGAAAAAGATAAAAAAAATCGGCTGGCACAGCCAGGACACGGCCGAACTCTTTTTTACCGACTGCCGCATCCCGAAGGATCATATTTTGGGTGATGAGGGGAAGGGTTTTTACATGCTCATGGAGAAACTCCAGCAAGAGCGCTTGGTCTGTGCCATAGGGGCCGTGGCTGGGGCCGAGTATATGCTGGAGATTACTCTTCCTTATGTTAAAGAACGGACGGCCTTCGGCAAACCCATTTCCAAATTTCAGGCCAACCAGTTCAAGATCGTGGAGATGGCCACGGAAATCAAACTGGGCCGCACCTTTCTGGATAAACTGATCGCCGATCACATGGAAGGGAAAAACATCGTCACGGAAGTCTCCATGGCCAAGTACTGGACAACCGACATGGCCCAACGGGTAGCCGATCAGTGTCTCCAGCTACACGGGGGCTACGGCTACTGCGAGGAATACCCCATTGCCCGGGCCTGGCGGGACACCCGGGTCATGTCCATCTTCGCCGGCACCAACGAGATCATGAAAACCATCGTTGCCAGGATGATGGAGTTGTAAATCTAGAAATTAATAGTTTTCGGAAAAACTCATTTTTCACAGGTTGCTCAAAAAGGGTCAGATACAAGGCGTCCCGAAATCCTGAGGAGTGAGGCGTATATAGAAATACGCCGCAATGACGAAGGATGAGGGCAACGCAGTAGATGGGCCTTTTTCAGCAACCTGTTAATCATGTATTTTTCAAGAAGGTCTGAACAGGAGACCAATTTATTTTTCGGTCTTTCTTGGACTTCCTTGGTTATGAAACTCCACCTGCCTTTTATTCTTCCCTTCAATATCATGCACAAAACATGAACGTTCGGTCAACTCTCCCCCTTGGATTATACGGCAAGTCTTTGTCTGATAAGCTGGATTTTGCCACCTGTTTTTCATTTCTGTTTTTCGAAATAGATTACCCTTTTAAAAAAGAAACCAGCCTATATTGATTTTATTGGAGAATTTAGGTGGAGTTGGGCTATTGCCTTCGGATCGGGTTTCGTTTATGATAAAATTTAAATTCTTCTAAAAAACTAAATCGTGAAAAAGTTTGAGGAGGTTAAGGTATGGAAACATCCATTACTAAAATTTGGGCCCGGGAGATTTTAGACTCCCGTGGCAATCCTACTGTTGAAGTTGATGTTTTTTTGGAATGTGGTGCTTGGGGCCGGTCCGCCGTACCATCCGGGGCCTCCACCGGTATCCATGAGGCTTTAGAACTGCGAGATGGAGACCCAAAACGTTACGGGGCCAAGGGGGTCCTCAAGGCCGTAAAAAATGTGAATCAGAAGATAGCTTCTGCCCTTTTGGGAACGGATGCACTGGATCAATCGGGCTTGGATCAAAAGATGTTGGACCTCGACGGGACACCTAACAAAAGTAAACTGGGGGCCAACGCTATGTTAGGGGTCAGTCTGGCAGCGGCCCGGGCGGCTGCGGATGCCGTTGGTCTTCCACTCTATCGTTACCTGGGAGGGGTATCGGCCAAAATTCTGCCCGTACCAATGTTCAACATTCTTAACGGTGGGGTTCATGCCAATTGGCAAGGGACCGACCTTCAAGAATTCATGATTGCTCCCTTAGGGGCCCCGAATTTCCGGGAAGCCTTACGCTGGGGAAGTGAAACCTATCATGCCCTTAAAGGGGTACTGAAAAATAAGGGATATGCCACCGGAGTAGGCGATGAAGGTGGCTTTGCCCCGGCGCTTAAAACCAATGCCGAAGCAGTAGAACTGATTTTGCAGGCTATTAAAAAAGCCGGCTACCGGCCCGGTGAGCAGATCGCCGTTGCCCTTGACCCAGCCTCCAGCGGCTTTTATGAGAAGGGATTTTACAACCTGCGAACCGAAGGCCGCAAAGTGACTTCAGCCCAGATGGTTGAGATGTATGCCGAGTGGGTAAAAAAGTATCCCATCATTGTTCTGGAGGATGGATTAGCTGAAGATGATTGGAAGGGCTGGAAGTTACTCAATCAAACCATAGGCCAGAAAGTTGAATTGGTGGGCGATGACTTATTCGTAACTAATGTCAAGCGTATTGAACGCGGAATCAAAGAAAACGTGGCCAATGCCGTCCTCATCAAGCTCAACCAGATCGGAACGCTCACCGAAACCATAGCGGCCATAGAAATGGCCCGCAAGGCCGGATGGGGGGCCATGGTTTCCCACCGCAGCGGCGAGACGGTGGACAGCTTTATCGCTGATTTTACCGTGGCCATGGGCACCGGTCACCTAAAAACAGGAGCTCCTTGCCGGGGAGAGCGCGTTGAAAAATACAATCAATTAATGCGCATCGAAGAAGAGATAGGAAATGCCGCCATATATGCCGGTCGTAAGGCCTTTGTGCGGTAGTCGGTTAGTTTAACAAGAAAATACCGTTCGGCGAAAACAATTTTCATGTTTTGTGGTGTCTGACGCAAAGGGGTATGATTGTTTACTACGAAAAAAAAGGAGGCCCGGCTTATCTGCCGGACCTCCTTGAGGAGAGAAGAAGAAGGTTAAAGGTTAACATTATTAACGGGGTCCGTCGTGGCCGGGCCCTTGTCCCGGACCTTGGCCGGGGCCACTGCAAGGACCTTGCCGCCACAATCCATGCCTACCCATGCCCCGATTAAATCTCATGACCGACATGAATCTCCCGATCTGATCAACCTGTTCCGGGGTCAGGACCTTTCGTATCTCGAGCCGAAGATCCGTCACCTTGGCCTGCATTTTATCCCGTAATGCATTACGCTCCTTTTGTTTGGCCAGGATCTTTTCCTTATCCGGGTTCGGGGCGGCCCAAAGGATACGCAATTCCAATCGCTTTATTCTTAGATCACTGCGAAGAGAAACGGTATCTTTCCAGAACTTTTCCCGCAATTCCCCTAATTTTGTTTTCTGTTCCGGAGTCAGTTTTATGCGATCAATCCCAAAAGGGCAATTAGCTTTATCCCCAACACTGTCTCCCGGTCCGGCGGCAACCGCCAGTCCCGCCATGGCTAAAAGGGCCAATCCAACCATCCACACCTTTATTTTGCCTGACATTTTTTCCTCCTTTAGGAAATTTTTTTCTTACCTTCTTAATCTCTCAAGATCTGTGCCAAAGGATTAATATTTTGCTAACTATTTATTTTTACTTAATTTTATTGTTGATTCCTATTTCTTGAGGAATGTCCGATATCGACATTTTTGTCGATTTCTGGCGATGATTTTTAATGGCCAAGTCCCGGGTTATCTGGAGAATGTGTAATTTATCTGGCTGGATATCGAAGTTAAGAGCAGGAAAACGATTATCGTTTGGGTTCGACAATAAAAACTTCAAAGGCAGGACATTTTATCCAGGGTAAATTTAGGAAGAGAAGTTACAGATTCAATCAAGATAACCGGGCAAAATTATGCTGAGGAGGAACTTTTCTGATCTCCATTCGGTTTGTTTTATTATCGATTATATTCACTTTCGGCATATCAAGTAAAAAACTTTTAAAGTTATCCACACAATCCGGGCAAAGTTGAGTGCCGCGTACCTCATCAATGATGCTCATGGCCTTGTCCTGACTCATTCCCTTCCGATACGGGCGATCGCTGATCAGGGAGTGATAAGTATCGGCAACAGCCGTCATTCTGGCCCAACGCATTATTTTTTCTCCCTTAAGGCCATAGGGATAACCTTTACCATCAAAACACTTGTGGTGATGCAGAATGACAGGAAGAAGAGGCTTGATACTTGGAATTGATCCCAGAATGGATGCCCCCATTACCGGGTGTTCTTTGATGATGGCAAACTCTTCTGTAGTGAGACGACCGGGTTTTTAACAGAATGTTGTCAGGCACACCAACCTTTCCCGGAT
>JBEKPQ010000042.1:0-27704 GCA_049520575.1 Thermodesulfobacteriota bacterium
GTCAGGAAAGCCATTTGATGATCCTGGGAAAGAAGATAGTTGAACGTATAAAAGGTGACCAGGGCCAGGCCAATTTTTTGTGATAATGAACTATCCACAAAATTGTGATTTAAAAGAGTGCATTTTTCAATCAGGTGATTTTTTTGTAGTTTGTCACCGGCCAGTCGTAACATCTCTTCGGAAATATCCACCCCGGTAACCACATGCCCGTCTCGTAACAGCGATAGAAGTACCCTTCCACTGCCGCAGCCGATTTCTAAAATCGGAGAATGGGTGTTTGATGCCAGGGACAGATAAAAGGGAATATCCCCGGCAAAGTCTTCGACATAGGCATCATAGAATTTGGCAAATAGAGAATAGGTGGCTTGCACGGTCATGAATCCATAACATCAATTAATCCCCTTATATTTATAACAAACATCTCTCCTAGAAGCAACAGGTGGTTTTAATTTTAGGTTAAATTCATGTGAATCAAAAATTATTTTTGTTGACTCTAATGTGCCGTTTGAGATAACATCAAAATCGTAAAGGAACCGATTGCCGGTTTAATAGGGAAGACGGTTGAAGGCCGTCACGGTCCCGCCGCTGTATCCGGGGACGAATGCCACTTCGGCCACTGCCCGCCTTAAGGCGAGCGGGAAGGCGTGGAAAGTAGGAGGATCCGGGAGTCAGAAGACCTGCCTTTACTTAAGGAATCCCCAAAGGCGTTGGACACGAAGGGATTCAACTTAATGGATCAAGCAAGCTGGGTGCCGTCCTTAAGTTCAGTAAATGGACTTAAGGATTTTTTATTTTGGACCCAAAGATAAATCAACAATCCCATTTAACCTTCATCACCGGACCGGTCCGCAGCGGTAAAACCCGATTAGCCCTTCAATGGGCTGCCGCCTTCCCCAAACCTCGGGCCTATCTGGCCACAGCTCAAGGGTTGGACTCTGAAATGTTGGAACGGATACGACGCCATCAGGAGGAAAGAGGTTCAGCTTTCCAAACTTTCGAAGAACCCCTGTACTTAAGTTCTCAGTTAGAAAAATTAGTGGATGTTTTTTCAATTGTGGTCGTGGATTGTCTGACCCTTTGGATAAGTAATTTATTGGGAGCCCGGGGGGAAGAAGGGCAGGGGACTCGTGAACGATTGGATGAATTTTTATCTGTCCTGAGGCGCATCAAAACGCCGGTGGTTCTCATAGGCAATGAAGTGGGTTGGGGGATTGTTCCGGAAAATGCTTTAGCCCGAATCTTCCGTGATCTGAGCGGACGACTGCATCAGGAAATTGCCCAGATAGCCGATCAAGTGATTTTAATGGTGGCCGGGATTCCCATGGTTGTCAAAAGGGAAAGAGGATGAATTCTTTTTTGCTGGCTCTTCGTTTTTTAACCATTATCCCTTTGGGAAAGCCAAAGGAGATCACTGCCGGTTCCGTAGGGGCCGCTGGAAAATTCTACCCACTAGTCGGTTTGATTATTGGAGGTCTGCTCTGGGTTTTCTTTTATGGGGTTAATCTGCTTTTCCCCATTTCAATTTCTGTCGGGCTGCTTCTGACCTTCTGGGTTGTTCTGACCGGGGCCCTGCACCTGGACGGCCTGGCCGACTGCCTGGATGGTCTTTACGCCGGGACCGATCCTGATGAGCGTCTTCGCATTATGAAGGATGTTCATCTGGGAGCCATGGGGATCGTTGGATTGATCCTGATATTGGGGATGAAATATCTGATCTTGAGGGAGGTCATGTCTTTTCCTTCCCTTTGGATATGGATCATTCTTATACCGGTAATCAGCCGTTGGACCCCGATTGTTTTGGCATTCTTCCTTCCTTATGCCCGGCAGGGAGAGGGGCTGGGAAAAGCTCTGGTAACAGGAACGGGGAAGAAAGAACTCTTCTGGGCCACCCTTTTATCCTGGAGTCCGGTATTGATTATAGGTCGGCTTTATGGATTGGGAGTGATCCTGATGACTTTGTTTTGGAGTTTGATATGCGGTGGGTATTTTTATAAAAAATTAGGAGGGATCACCGGGGATGTTATGGGAGCAATCATAGAATCCAGCGAGGTCTGGGGCATTCTTTATGCGTTGGGGGTGTCTTCCATTGTCTGATTTAAAGAAACCGACGCGTTTATATTTGGTTCGTCATGGAGAAGTGGTCCGACAGGGCCAAGGGAAGTTTTTAGGCTTTACCGATCTGGGGTTGAGTCTTCGAGGGAAAAAACAGATCAGGTCAGTGGCCGAATATCTTAAAAATGTTTCTTTGGATCAGGCATACACCAGCAATCTGATCCGGACCATGGAATCAGGCGGGATTATCTGCCAAGACCGGGGAATCCAGCCAAACTCTTGGCCGGTCTTTCGGGAAATGAATATGGGCGACTGGGACGGAAAATCCTGGGAGGAAATCAAGAAGAAATATCCTAAAGCAGACCCTATGTTTTTTTCTGAGTTGAAAACATTTCATTTTCCGGGAGGGGAAAACTGGTCTCAATTTCGAAACCGGGTTTTAAAAGGAATGAAACGCCTGCTCAAGGAAGACCAGGGGAAGGACATCCTGCTGGTGGCCCATGCCGGAGTCAACCGTATTATCCTGGCCCAGGCCCTGGGATTGCAATTTAAGAATATGTTCTTGATGGAACAGGGATATGCCTGTTTGAATATCATTGAATATTACAGAACTGTTTCCAGGGTCATTTTGATGAACGGAATTTTTTATAGCTCAAAGCTGAAAGCCTGAAGTTCAAAGGACCAAAAAAGAAATAGATAAGACAACCTAGTGTTACTGTAACAGCATTTGCCTTACAAGATTGTCATTCCGGACTTGATCCGGAATCCAGTATTTTCAACCCGGATTCCTGCTGGAGTCTATCCCGCACTTGATGCGGGGCAGGAATGACTGATAAGGACTACTGTAAACCTGTTATTGTGACACTGAACTAGAAAGACGAAATAGACCAGAGAGACGAAAAAGACAGATATTTAATTTGTCGGGTCCCAGGAAGTCTGGATAAACCAGCACTGCCCCGCAACTGTGGACGGAACGAAATCCCAGCAGGCCACTGTCCTGAATAGTGCAGGATGGGAAGGCGAGGAAATTAGGGTGCCGTCAGTCAGGATACTGGGCCGACAAATAATCAAACCTCTTTCGAGGGAAAGAAGAAACAATGAAGCGCACTTGTTTTTGTTTGTTTGTGGCTGGAATTTTATTGGTCAACTTAACCTTTAGCTGGGCCGATGAGCCTCTGATTCAAATGGAAGAAGTGGTGGTCACCGGAACGCGAACCAAAGAAGAAATCAAGAATATTCCCAATGCCGTGATAGTCATCGGGGCACCGGAGATAGCGGTCTCTTCAGCCAGGAATGTCGGGGAATTGCTTAGAGAGAATACAGTCTTCGATGTCACCGATTATGGGACCTTGGGATCGGCCCAGTCGGCCAGCATCCGGGGGTCCAGTGCCTCTCAGGTCCTGGTCATGATCGACGGCCGGCCGGTCAATTCCATTACCTATGGCTCGGCTGACTTGAGCGAAATTCCCCTTGACCATGTTGAACGAATAGAAATTGTCGAGGGGCCCACCTCCCATCTTTACGGGGCCAATGCTATGGGAGGGGTCATTAATGTCATCACAAAAAACCCACCGGCCCAACCCTCTTTTAATGCGGGTGTTTCTTACGGCAGTCTCAATACCCAAACGGTTCAGGCCGAACACGGCCAGACCTTGGGTCGTTTTGGTTATCTGGTGACGGCCGGGTACAAGTCTTCTGATGGGTATCGGGACAACTCTAAGTACGAAGGTTCGGATTTTTCATCCAAGCTGACTTATCAACTCCTGGACCGATTATCCTTAAGTCTGCTGACCACGTTCCACCAGGACGGCTTGGGAGTTCCAGGGCCGAAACCGGCGGCCGGGTCCTCTCCGACCTTCGGGAACAGCCAGGTGACCAGTCTCTTCGACCATCAGGATGACACCCTGTTTAACAATACCTTGCAATTGCAATGGGAACCTTTGGATAGTCTTCAAGTCCACTGGAAGGCCTACCAGGATTATAGCGAACTCCTCTATCGACAGCGTTACATGGGGGTTCTATCGGCCATAGAAGAGAATGATGCCTATCGGGCCAATATTTACGGCAGTACCCTGGATGTCCGCTGGGCTTTCAATCAAGACAATAAATTGACCATGGGAACCGATATTCGGAAGGAAGATCTGGAAGGGGAACTAAAATCAAGAGACTTGACGACCTCTCAGATTACCCCTACTAGCTGGTCACCGGATAACACGATCTGGGGCCTGTTTGCCCAGGAACACTGGCAGGTCCTTCCCTGGTTGCGGTTGATCGGCGGACTCCGTTATGATAATACATCCCGATACGGCTCAGCCTTGAGCCCGGACCTTGGGCTGATTTATTCACCTCTGGAACGGACCCATATCAAACTGCATTACGGCCAGGCTTTTCGACCGCCGACCTTCAACGATCTATTCTATCCCGGTTCGGGAAATGCACAACTTTCCCCGGAAAAAGGCACCAGTTATGAAATCAATTTCGATCATGCCCTGACAGATAAAAAACTGGTTTTTTCCGCCGGGGTTTTCCGCTGGGAGGTCAAGGATAAAATCCAGTGGGTTCCGGATGCCAATGGGAACTGGCAGCCTCGGAATGTGAATGAACAAAATACCTGGGGCGTGGAAGCAGGGATTCAATGGAATCCGCTTAAGGAACTTGCTTTTTCCCTGGGGTATACCTACCTAGACGCAAAACAGAAGAATCAGGAATTAAAGGATGCGCTGTTGAATACGACAGCATTAGTCGAACGGAGGGCTGCTTCCGTCCCTCAGCATCAAGCCAGACTTTCTATCAGTTATCTGTCCTGCTGGAAAACTCGTTTCAACCTTGTGGGGAGGTATGTAGGGGATCGGATGTTCTATTATGATGATTACAGCGCTTATCCAACAGTGAATGAATTGGAAAAAAAGTTCGAGGCTTATTATACCCTGGATCTAAAAGTAATCCATCCTTTCGGAAAGCATTGGGAGGTATCTCTATCCCTGTTGAACCTGACCGATCAGAATTATGTGGAGCAAGTCGGGACCAGTTATACGGATCAAGGCTACCCCGCACCGGGCCGATCCATCACAGTTGGGGTGAGGTATAAATATTAAGTCAATAGGGTTCAAGGATTCGAGGATTCCAGGGTTCAAGTGGTTTTCCTTCCACGCCTTTCCATTGAATCCTTGAACCCTTGGTTCCTTGAACCCTTTTTCATCCTTCCTGGTCCCTGCAAAGAAGCAGGGGTGAGTGTTTAGTATGGACCGATTCAAAGCGGAAATCATATTGTTGGGCCTTCTGTTCTGGGGGCTTATTCTACCCTCCTGGTTATGGGCAGCGATCGACCTGGATTATTTTAATCAAGGAGTGAGGCCGAAAGAATATCAACGGATCATTTCTCTGGCTCCAAACATCACTGAGATTCTTTTTGCCTTGGGATTAGGTGACCGGGTGATCGGTGTGACTCAACACTGTAATTATCCAGTTGAGGCTGTGGCTAAACCCCGTGTCGGAACCTATATTGATCTGAATATTGAAAAGATTTTATTTTTAAAACCGGATCTGGTGATCGCCACCGCAGACGGCAACGAAAAAGGATCGGTTGAGCGGTTGGCGGCTTTCAAAATACCGATCCTGGTCACCAATCCAAAAAATTTGAATGAAGTTTTTGAAGCCGTCAAAACCATCGGACAGGTCACCCTACAGGAGAATCGGGCTGAAAAATTGATCCGGTCTCTAAAGAAGCGGGCCGATCTGGTCATCCGGGCCTGCTTGCCATTATCTCATCCCCGGGTGTTTTTGCAGATCAACGAGCATCCTTTGATGACGGTAGGCAAAGACACTTTCCATAATCACTTGATCAGGCTGGCCGGGGGGATCAATATCAGTGGACAAGAGTCCATTAAATATCCGAAATACAGTCTGGAGCAGGTGCTGCGTTCCAACCCCGAGGTCATTCTGATTACGACGATGGAACGGGGGAGCCTGGCTGAGCAAAAAAAGGATCGCTGGAGACAATGGAATCAAATTTCTGCTGTCAAGCAGGGGAGGATTCAGACGCTCGATTCTGACTTACTGGACAGACCTTCCCCTAGATTAGTTGACGGTTTGGAAGCCTTGGCCAGGGCCATTCATCCGGAGTTAAGAGATCTGAAATGAAGCCACTAGCTGTAACTTTGAGCCATGAAATTGCTTGATCCGCCAT
This sequence comes from Thermodesulfobacteriota bacterium, assembly GCA_049520575.1. Lineage (GTDB taxonomy): Bacteria > Desulfobacterota > RBG-13-43-22 > RBG-13-43-22 > RBG-13-43-22 > RBG-13-43-22. The sequence goes on from JBEKPQ010000042.1 coordinate 6,239, forward strand.
CAAAGGCAACCGTCTTATGGACCGGAGGAAAGGATTCTGCCTTAACCCTTTACGAAGCCAGGTTGTCAGGCTACACCATCGTCAATCTGGTGACCTTTATTCCGGATGGGGCGGATTTTCTGGCTCACCCACTCTGTTTTATGGAAGCCCAAGCCCAGGCCTTGGACCTTCCTCACAGGGCTATACCGATCTCTGAACCTTTTAAGGAAAATTACGAAAAAGCCATTGCCTCAATCCAAGAAAAATTTAAAGTTGGTACCTTGGTTACCGGAGATATTTCCCGGGTGGATGGATTTCCCAATTGGATCCGGGAACGCAGCCTCCCTTCGGGGATGAAGGTTTTTACCCCTTTTTGGGAACAAGACCGAAGGGCGATCCTACAACGCCTTCTTTCTCTTCATTTTCGAGTGATATTTTCCGGGGTCAAAAAACCCTGGTTAACGGAAGACTGGCTGGGCCGGGAGATAAACGATGTTTACCTAGATCAACTATCGGTTCTTGGACGGGAAACCGGAATGGATTTATGCGGGGAGCAGGGTGAATACCATACCTTGGTTTTGGACGGCCCTCCCTTTTTAAAACGGATTGAAGTAAAGGCCTATTCAAAAGGGGTTAAAGATAACATGACCTATATGAAGATAGAAGATTGGACCATTCAGGACATATGAAAGACAGGAGTCTGATTGGTAACTTCTAAAAAAATTGTTTCGGTTCTGAGTTCATTGACCTTCCTTCTCTTAGGTGCCTTTTTATTTGGCCTTGGACTAGGCTCGGTCAAGGTTCCGGTCTTTAAGGGGCTGACCGGGACAGGACTTGATTCTACCTCTTGGACCATCCTATGGGAGCTTCGGCTGCCTCGGGTTATTCTGGCTGGGATTGTCGGCTGGTCCTTATCCATTGGTGGAGTGGTTTTTCAAGCCTTGATGCGCAACCCTTTGGCTGAACCGTTTCTCTTGGGTATTTCCAGCGGGGCGGCGATCGGGGCCGTAGCCGGCATCATCTTCGGGATAGTTTTTTGGGGCGGCATTCCTTTCATGGCCTTTTTGGGGGCCTTGATGACCATTGCTTTGGTGTTGATCATAGCTCAGAGGGCCAGGGCCATTGATCCTAACACTTTGATTTTGACCGGCGTCATTATTAATGCCTTTTTTGCCGCCCTGATCATGTTCGCCATGGCTGTCACCTCAGGGGAAAAACTTCATTCCCTGCTCTTTTGGCTATACGGAGATTTAAGCCGTGGCCGATTTTTCGATCTTTGGATTATGGTGCCGGTTATTTTAATCGGCTCATTTATACTTTATGGGATGGCCCGCTCTTTCAATCTGATTGCCTCCGGTGAAGAAGTGGCCGCCCAACTGGGAGTGGATGTGGAACGGGCAAAGTGGATCGCTTTGGTTATCGTCTCCTTGATGTGCGGCACTACTGTAGCCTTCAGCGGGATTATCGGATTTGTCGGCTTGATCGTTCCTCATCTGGTTCGTATGGCCTTTGGCCCTGATCATCGGCTCCTCCTGCCGGCTTCGGGTCTTTTTGGGGCCTCGTTTATGATTGGGGCCGATTTGCTGGCCCGGACCGTTATTTCCCCCAGTGAGCTCCCCGTGGGAGTGATTACAGCCTTTCTTGGAGCGCCTTTTTTTCTCTACCTGCTGTACTTGAAGAGGCGGCCATGGACCCTTTAATTCAGGTGAAAAATGTCGGCTATCGCTATAACCACCAATGGGTGATCAAAGAGATCTCCTTTGGAATGGATCAGGGGGAACTTATTGGACTGATCGGACCTAACGGATCAGGGAAAACGACTTTATTGAAATGTTTGGACCGGCTTCTGGTTCCTCAGGAAGGAAGGATTTTTTGGGAAGGGGAACCCCTGGTCCATTTCTCCCAAAATAGGATTGCCAGAAATATAGCCCTTGTTTCTCAGGAGTCCCCGCTGATCTTTTCTTCCACGGTTTTGGAAACGATTCTCATGGGCCGTTATCCTTATTTAAAACGGTTTCAACTTGAAGGACCCAAGGATTTCCGCCTGGCCGAGGAAGTCATGGAGCAGACACAAACAAAACATTTGCAGCAACGATCCGTATCAGAACTTTCCAGCGGAGAAAGACAGCGGGTTTACCTGGCCCGCGCCCTTTGTCAAGAACCAAGGCTGCTTCTTTTAGATGAACCGATGGCTTTTTTGGACATCCAGCATCAGGTGGGTATATTGGATCTGATACAAAAGCTGAATCGCGAAAAAGGGCTGACCATTCTATTAACTTCCCATGACATCAATTTGACCGCCCAATATTGTCATAAACTGATATTAATTCATAAAGGCCGTATTGAGACCATAGGAACACCGGCCCAAGTGATTAAAGAAGAAAATATTGAGAAGGTTTTTGAGACCCAGGTCTTGGTGGATCAAAATCCATTTACCCAAACCCCTCGAATCACCTTGATGGGCGGACATAAGCGAGATGCCTAAGGAATTTTTTAAATCTTTTCTTTGGGCCATTGGACTTCATGGGATCCTTTTAGGGATTCTCATCTTTACCTGGCCTTTCCTGGCCCATTCGGTTTTTTCCTTTGACCAATATCGGATTTATAAGATCTCTCTGGTCTCTTCGCTTCCATCTTTCCAATCAACCCAACGCGAAACAAAAACAAAGAGCCCATTAAGGCAGTTTGAACCTCAAAAAAAAGGCAATAGCCATTCCGAATTGACTTCGCTTGTTCCAAAAGAAACGACTTCCCAGGCAGAAGGAATAATTATGCCTGCTGAAAAAAAAGAAGGCCAAAGAGAATCCGACCTGGAAATATCGTTTTTGTTGCAAGCCGGCTGGCCAGTCAACCCTTCGGACGAAAATGGGGGAGAGGGATCTGGCCATCAGAGAGGGAATAGTAAGGATACCCAGGCTTCATTACATCAGGCTAGGGGTTCTGCGACCGCTTCCACTCTGGCCAGACCCCGTTACAGCCAGAACCGTGAACCTTATTACCCTGTCCAGGCCAGGGAACAGGGTTGGCAGGGGACAGCTTTGCTCAAGGTTCAAGTTTTAAAAAATGGCGCTGTCGGGTCTCTTGAAGTCCTGCATTCTTCCGGATTTTCCATCCTCGATCAATCGGCCTTGAAAGGGGTAAAAGAGTGGAAGTTTATACCCGCTCAAAAAGACGGGCAGCCTGCTGAGATGTTTGTTCAGCTACCGGTCACCTTTATGTTGGAGTAAAACAGGAAATAGGCAATAGGGAAGAGGCAAGAGGCAAGAGGGAATAAGAGACTAAAAAAAGTATAGTCATTGGCCCAAAACCTATGACTTGCTTATAACGGAGGATTTACCGGGAGGCCCGCTTTTTGGCCGATCCGGTGGAACGACTTGTTCGGCTTGTGGATTTCTCTGCCAAATTAATGAGAGACCGTAGGGCGTCATTGACGGCGTCTTCAGAAGTGAATACCTTTGCTACGTCGGGAGTTAGAAGTACAAGATTTGTTCCTTTGCTATAGTCTTCAAAGTATTTGCCACGGACTCCTACACCAAGATCTTCCCGTTTATACTCCGGGCGGAGTTCATCTGTTTCTTTAACCTTCCTCATAGATCACCCTTTCATTGCGGTTCATAAGACGCGCATTTATAATTCTTGTCCGTTCCCCACGCCTCGTGTGAGAAACCACGATGAGCCGCCTTTGAAGAGACTGCCCAAAAGTCAATTGCCTTTCTTCCTCTACATAATGGTCAGGGTCTTGAAATGTCATGGCCAGGGGATCACCAAAGACTGTCGCAGCTTCTTGAAAAGTGATGCCATGTTTCTTGACGTTTTTCTCAGCCTTCTTGGGGTCCCATTCAAATCTCATAGTAATTACCATTATACCAGAACTGGAAAATATTGCAGCAATTTTAACGGCATTTGGTATTGGATCTAATGCCATTAAGTTATGTCCTGGGCATCAATAAATTTCTTTTCTTCGCCCCGGAAGTCTTTCAAGCGAAACCGGCGGTGGAGGAAAAGTTATATTGAAGGGGAAAGGCAAAGAATCCCAGGGTTCTTTTTTACCTGCCGAGAGAACCGCAACCATTTCTTCTCTGGCCAGACCCCGTTACAGGCAGAATCGTGAACCCTATTATCCTGTTTTGGCCAGAGAACAGGGTTGGCAGGGGACGGCTTTGCTCAAGGTTCAAGTTTTAAAAAATGGCGCTGTCGGGTCTCTTGAAGTCCTGCGTTCTTCCGGATTTTCCATCCTCGATCAATCGGCCTTGAAAAGGGTAAAAGAGTGGAAGTTTATACCCGCTCAAAAAGACGGGCAGCCCGCTGAGATGTTTGTTCAGCTACCGGTCACCTTTAAGTTGGAGTAAAACAGGAAATAGGCAAGAGGGAAGAGGGAATAAGAGACTAAAAAAAGTATAGTCATTGGCCCAAAACCTATGGCCTGCTTACGCGGAAATAACCCGCGCCGACCAACGGGCAAGCGGAAAAAGTGCAAGCAATGCACGGCGTCGGGTTGATTAAAATAGTTTATGAACTTAGTGGTCAAAGTCTCCTTTTATTAAGTTCTCTAAGAACACACCGCTGAAGAAGTAGGCGATTGAGTGGCTCAGGGTTTTTCTCCTCTGGGCTTGGGGGTGGGGCTGGTGAGCCGCATGGCGCCCTTGGCAAGCGCAGGGCCGAGGAGCAAGACGGCGAGAAAACGGCCGATCTGGACCGCCATCACGAGGGACGCGTCGACGGGCGTACCGGCAGCGATAATCGCGATCGAGTCGGCGCCGCCAGGGCTGGTGGCGAGGTAGGCGGTGAGTGCGTCGATGTGCGAGACGCGCGCGATCGCCCAGCCGATTGCGGCACAGGTCCCTATCAGCGTCACGATCGAGGTGAACACACGCGGCAGTGCGCGGGCCGCCTGACGGAAGATGTCGCGGGTGAAGCGTAGGCCAATTGCCCAACCGATGATCAGGTAGCTTGCCGCAAGGAGTGGTTGCGGCAGTTCGACTCGAAGATAGCCTATGTCCTGAAGTACGGTCGTAACCACCAGGGGTAGGAGCAAGGGGGCGGCAGGTATGCGCAGCCTCGGCCCGATGAGGCCGGAGATGAGGATGACCACGAGCACGATCGCGAAAGATGGCCAGGCGACTGGCGCGAGCCATGCATTATGATGCACGGTAGCGCCGGCGAGGCCCCAGAGCCGGCCCACGAGGGAGGCCGTCAAAACGACGAGGACGACGCGCAGGTACTGCATCAAAGCGACCAGGGGCATGTCGCCGCCGAAGGAGTCGGAGAGCAATACCATCACTGTCGCCGCGCCGGGGAAGGAGCCCCACAAGGCCGTGCTCCCGGGCAGGACGTGCAGGCGGGTGAGCACCATACCGAGCGCTGTGGCGACAAGCAGCACAGAAAGTGTCGCGCCGACAAAGAGGACGAGGTGCTGGCCGATGGTCTGGAACAGGGCAGGCTTAAAATTACGTGCGATGAGGCAACCAACGACCGCCTGGGCGATTGGAAAGAGCCAGCCAGGCATCTGCAATGTTGCGCCGCCGCCGACAAGGATCATGCTCGCGCTCATCGCGCCGAGAAGAAACGCTGCTGGCAGGCCGATCAATTGGAGAAGGGCGACAAGAACGGCGGTGGTTATCAGGAGGAGCGGAATCGTGAGAAAGGGGACGTGATCCACTTGATTCATTTTTGACAATCTGGCTCTCTTTTTATCACTCTGGCCACTTCTTTGGTGTCAACTCTCAATTCCAAGACGATTTCAGACATGGACACTCCTAATTTCTGGTTTGAATAGGGGCAGATTTCTTCCCTTTACTCCGATGCGGCCACTCGACAACTCAACCCAGTATAGCATTCTGTGAACTTAGTGGTCAACGTCCCCTTTTAGTGGAAGTTTATACCCGCTCAAAAAGACGGGCAGCCTGCTGAGATGTTTGTCCAGATCCCGGTTACCTTTAAGCTGGAGTAAAACAGGAAATAGGCCATAGGGAAGAGGCAAGAGGGAATAAGAGACTAAAAAAGTATAGTCATTGGCCCAAAACCTATGATCTGCTTATAACGCCCGGCATAAGCGGGAGTGGCCCGCCAGGGACACGATCCGCTTCATACCGTTGGTTAGCCCTTTTCGTCATACAGTACGTCAAAGGCTTTGAACAATCGAGCATTAACCCTCTCAATCCAATCAAGAACACTTAATAGATATTCATCCTCTACATCAATTCTTTTGAGCCATAGTCTATAGGGCTGGTTGCACAGCCTTAACGTCGGCGTCACATATCTGATGTCAGCAGGTTGATAGAAAGGAAACGCCGAGAATGTACCGTCGTCATTCTTCTGCAAACAGAAGTCCATGGATTCATTCCACGAACAATGAACTGATTCTGACATCATGCCGTATGTGTATTTATACATATCCTCGTGCTCGACTTCGACAAAAATCTCAAAGAATGATTTCCCCTGCAGTTTCCATCTATTTCTTTTTTGCTCGGCGAATGAATCTTGTGAAAACCCCTCCAGCCGCATCTTTTCCTCGACCGACTTCAAAAGCCGCACTCCCGGCTTGGATTGAAAGAAAGTGCTGTTGCCCTTTGATTCCTTCAGAATACGTAAGCGATCTTTGTAAGAGCACTTGCGATAATCCTCTAATACCTCATCAGTGTTTATCATCAAATAGGTGGCTGTAATTGAAGCCTCAATCAGTGGCCTTTCTAACACGCCGATAATCTCAGCGTTGTCTTCTTCGTAGTAACGTATTATTTCCTTCAGAAGCTTCCAAATTCTAACGAGAAGACCAAGTATGGGTGCGTCATTCAAGGAAAAACCAGTTGGATTTCGAGAAATGTTCTTCACTCTGGTAATGCAGTCATATATCTCGGCGGCATCTTTATAAAAGGCCCCGGCAAATGGGATAAGCTTATCGAGGGTTTCCAGCTTTCCCGAAATATACCCTTCATCGTACTTCTTCAGAATGTTGTAGAATTCATCCATCTGTTTGTTTTACTCCTTGTGGGGCTAACGTAAAAATTGGCCGGAGCGAAGCGATCGGCTGGATTGCTTTTGTTATGACTTGCATTTAATTACTTTATACTTTTAACCCAAACCATGAATTCTTCAATAGCTCCAGAAATATCCTCATAGTGTGCAAGTCCTTTTTTCTTTGCAAATTCTCGCATAAAAAAGGTTGGATCAAGCCACCCAGCCATTTGAGCAGCTATGAAAGTGTTAGCAAAACACATGGCAGCGTCAACCCACCTACCCATAATGAGAAATATAACGGTAAACAAGTAGCCAAGAAACCTATTAATAGTAAATGATACAGCTATGCTCTCCGCACCATGAGGCGTGTATATGTAAACGCCATAACGGATAAAAATGGGCCAATAAGCATCAAGGAAAGCGTCAGGATAGGAGTTTTTCAAGTTTTGCGTAGTCCTCTTGCAATAATAGTGTGACTTTAAAACAGCACACACCATAAGAAGCTCAAAGGCAAAGAAACATATCCAGGAATACCCACCGCAAATAGCCCACATAAGATAGAGGCCAAAATAGAGCAGCGAGATTAAGATTCGAGACATGTCTTAGTAATTACTTTCCGTCAAAAACGCGAAAGCTCAACGGCGCTACCGCGGCCGCTGGAGCGCCTTGTTGGGGCTATTTTTGTATTTGCTTCCAAATGTACTCCGGTTTCCTGCGGGAACTCATATAGTCCGAGAGTGCTGGTAATGTCTCAGTCAATGCATTTGAAGTGACATATAGCGATGCTGCAATAAGAGGTAAGGCAGTGCCACTAGCAATAGCAAGGGCCACCACTCCGAGTGATTGGAGCGCCCCCTTTCTTAATGAAGTGCTAATAGAGCGAATTGACTTCCTGATTTCATCTATCTGAGGCTGAATATCAGTCCGATACAGCCGTTCCGCCTTCTCGGGAAACTGATCAGGAGAAACTCCCTGAAGCTTTTCAGCCGTTGCCAAGAGGCTGGCTCTGAATCTCGAAAAGGCCTTGGCATGTTTCTCGCGAAGACGAACTAGCTCCCCTGCCGAAGGTATTTTAATGAGGCTATCATTGACTTTCAAGAAGTTGAGGGCCTTTGCTGAAGCATCCTCGCCTTTGAATCCACATTTTGAGAGAAGCAAGGACTCGAACTGTGATTCGGTTATGTATGAATGGTTTATCGATGAGGCCAGACGGACTTCTGATGCGATTGCCTGAAGTCGAGCTATGATTGTTCGATTAATTGACTGATATACCCATGCATCGAAAAAATCTTGGTCCAATGGCTCTCCAGGAGCAAAACTCATTCTCATTTTGATCCTGCCGGAGGCACGTTCAATTTCCTCGACTTCGGTTCTATGTAAAAAATAGGTGTTTACACCAGATTTGGTGTAATCATTAGCAAATGATATACTAATTGCGCGACATGGTTCTTTAACTGGTTCTTTAGGAATTAATAATGAACCTGATTCCTTGTGGAGAATTACCGGATTTATCACTGCACTCCTGTGAATGAAATCGTGAATATTCTCAGGAATCTCCGAGCGAAAACGGTCTTCCGCATAAAAAATGGGCAGTTGTTCCGGCGGAAAATGCAGCATATGCAGGGGTAAGACTGTAAGCAGATCCGCCGTGATCAGAGGAGCCAGCTCAGCGAAATACAAAAGTTTATTCGCAATCAATGCACGATCGAGCTTGCTGCCAGCCTTTATGCCCATCCACTGCGTTTGGACCGTGGTTATCTCATGCTCTGGAACACAGATCCGAAAAAAGGGGTCATCTACGACGATATGGCCGTGAATAAGGAATGATGGTAAAAGAGGAATCACAGCGTTTTGAGCCGAAAAACTACTGACGAGAGCACTCAGAGATTCGTCCTTACGAAGCTCAGCCAGCTCAGCGTGCGTCGTTTGAGAGCATTCGTCATAGTAATACTGAAGTAACTTCTTCAACACGCTGTCATCAAACCTGCCTAGATCGACAGTTGTGTTATTCGAAAGCAGGCCGATCTTATTGAGTAGATTCAGCTTTTTTTTACTCATATATAACGTGCTTTCTCTTTTAGATGAGCCCCAATACGGCGTTGACCCGTGGCCCGAAGCTCACGGGGCCAAAGGCCAGGCAAGCGAGGGACATCGTGGTCCATGGCCTGGTTGGAGCCGCCTGCGGCGCCGCCAATCAACGTGCATTGTAGCGTTGCCAGCTTTCAAGGAGTCCGTTCCACAGGATTGTAGGCGCTGTTCTCAACACAGAAATGATAACCCTAACGATACGACGATGAAGACCAAAAAGGGCAAGCTCGAAATCAGTCTGTGTCTCAACATGGTGTGTTCTGTAATGCTGGTCTCCCTGATAAGGCCATAGTTTGGAATAGAAATATACAAGCCAACACCGAACCCAAAGACCCACTTGAGAATCCAATGTGGATGATGCCAGACGATGAGAGTGTGTGTCAGGCCAGCGACCAAGCAACCCCAAATGACACACTCCACCAAAATTATCGACAATGCATCCCCGTATAGAGAGGCCTTCGAGAGCCACCATCCAAACCGCCTACCGAGATACAGGAGGACTATCGAGAACAAAACGAACGCAATCTTACCCTTACCCAACCACAAACCGATAAGGGTCAAACCGACGACGAAAGTAAGTCTGCTGAGGAACAGCGCAACATTGTCGCTGAGTTCCTCCGGCAGTGTCCATTTCTTTCGCTTTGTAACAGGCTCTGGCTCCATCTTTCCCTCCCCTAACACAAAGTTCACCGGGAGCGTAATCGATCCGGATGAACGACTTGTTATGCACTCATTTTACCTTAGCCTTCACTCCCACTTTTCCCTCCCATCTGGAATCAACCAATCGCCTCCCGATAAAGGGTACGCAAAGCCTTATCCCGGGCTTCTATGACTATGTCGACTGCACCCTTAGCTGGCCCCAGCTTTGGTCCGATCATAACCTCAAGCTCCTTGAAAACTTTAAAGGTCTTTTTGGAAAACAAAGCCTCAATGTTGGCACTTGCCGCCATGAATGACTTGAAGAAGTTGTCACTGGGAGTTTGTTCCTGATTTTTGATGTATTGCGTTAGAAAGTCGGCCAGCAGGCTGTTCATGTCTTTAATAGCGTCAAGGCGGATTTCGCCCAGATGTTGTTTGCCCCAGAAATAAAACTGAAGTCGGGGTGTAAGGAAGATGGTGACAAGGGTGCTTACGACGCCAACAACAACGCCGACAAGGGATGGCACAACTGAACCGGACATAAGAACCTCCTCGATTCGGAGAAACTAGTGCATGATGCAAGCCGAACAAGTTATTCTAAAGTTTTTCTGGATAACCCTACAACTTTATGACTCCATTCGGGGAAGGCAACCCTGATCTTTATTCTTTTTTAGATGACTTATGGTTTGCCAACCCTGTCAGACACTTTGTGTAAAAGAGGATGTTGTCCCATGTTAGGTTAAGGGCAACGTGCCGGATCATTAGGATAGCTCTTTAGCAGCCATAGGGAAAGCCAGTCCTCGTTAACCAGGATGTTATCCGCAACAAATTATCAGGCTGCTATCCTTTCAAGATTTTCAATATCTATGTTTTGTTTCGCTTTCCATAAGTCATATTGAAGCTGAAGTCTTAACCATCCTTCTGGAGTACGACCGAAAACCTTTGAAAGCCTCAAGGCCATTTCAGGACTAACTCCGGACTTCCCATTCAAGAGCATTGAAAATGTTTTTCTCGTAACGCCGAGAGATTCCGCTGCTTTCGTAACGGTTAAACCGAGCGGTTCTACACAAATTTCCTTAATTATTTCTCCCGGATGAGGTGGATTATGCATACCCATAACAAACTCCTTTAATGATAATCTTCATAGTTTACTTCTAACACATCACCATTTAAGATGACTTATGGTTTGTCAACCCTCTCAAACACTTTGTAACCTATTATAAATGGTTAATATTGTCTTGACAAATTAATTTTGAATCATCTCAAAAAGTTGGCGATGAGCTGAGGATCATGAGGTCATTTTTTAATATTGACAATTGTCAATATCGGAGGGCATGGTAAAAGGGGCAGGGCCGAGCTTGATTTCCTGCCGCTCTGTCCATCAAGAGGCTTGGCATTTAACCTCAAAGGTAGAAACTATGGAACGTCTCATCCGCAAGATGTCTCTGGAAGAATTGGTCGGACAGCTCTTTATGGTCGGGTTCGAAGGGACCAGCTTCAACAGCGATCTAAATTTTTTCCTGAAAAAATTGCATATCGGCGGTGTGATCCTTTTCAAAAGAAATATCCAAGACCCCTTTCAATTAACCGACCTGTGCCGCGATCTTCAGGAAAAAGCTATGGAAGACTCTTCCCTGCCTCTTTTAATTTCCATTGATCAGGAAGGGGGCTCCGTTGCCCGATTGAGTCCCCCTTTTACCCAATTTGAATCCCAATCGGTCATGGCCTCTTCTGAAGATCCGGAAGATAGCATTCGTCATTTCGCTCAAACCCAAACCCGGGAGTTGAAGCTGATAGGGATCAATATGAATTTATGCCCGGTCCTGGATGTCAATTCACGGGGGCCTGAGGAACTAATGGCTTCTCGTTCTTACGGCCCCGATCCTTGGCAGGTGGCCCGATTGGGGGCCTTATGCATCCAAGAATTTCAGCAGGCCGGAATCATTTCCTGCGCCAAACATTTCCCCGGAATCGGCGATACCGACTTGGATTCCCACCAAGACCTGCCCATTCAACTGAAAGAAAAATCAGAATTGGAAAAGGTGGAATTGATTCCTTTTAAAGAGGCCGTCAAGATTCTTTCAGGAGCCGTCATGATCTCCCATGTCCGTTACCCGGCGTATGACAGGCAATATCCGGCCAGCCTTTCCCAAGCGATCATAACCGGACTCCTGCGACAAACCTTGGGGTTTGAAGGGCTGGTCATGACCGACGACCTGGAAATGGGGGCGATTGGAAAGCATTATGAGATTGAAGAGGCCCTTCTATTGGCCTTCAAGGCCGGAGTTGATTGCTTGTTAATCTGCCATACCCCGGAAAAAATTGAAAAGGGCTATTTCTTCCTGTTAAATAAAATTAAAAAAGGGGCCATTTCTGAGGATTTATTTAAGAAAAGCCTGATGCGCATCCTGACTTTAAAACAAGAATATCTTCAATCTTTTTTACCTGCATCCGGAAAACAAATTAAGGATTATTTTTTGGCCAGAAGATAAAAATGAAGGCCTCTCGATCATTACCAAAGACGGACCAGAAGGATTTGATCCTGTTAAAAGAACAGATCAAAGCCCTGGGAAAGGCCCTAAGGGCCTCTCAAAAAAAATCCAATCAATTCTTTAACTTAATTGAAAAAGCCCATGATATTATTTATGAAACAGATATAAGCGGCCACTTGTCTTTTGTCAATCAGGTAACGGAGATGATCACCGGATATTCCAAGGAGGAACTAATTGGAGAGCATTACCTGAAATTAGTTTCTCCTGATTTTCAGATGGAAGCAGCCCGGTTCTATGGGAAGCAATTTATTAATAAGATACGAAATACTTATTTTGAGTTCCCTCTCATTTCTAGGACCGGTGGAAGAATCTGGGTAGGTCAACATGTCCAATTGTTGATACGTGGGGACGACCCTTACAATCCGTTTACCTATACAAGAATCCATGAATACCGGGAATCCAAAAGACAGAAGTCAGGATCCAGAATCCATCAAAGTAACCTAAATTATTTTTGGGCCAGGCATCACCTATTGAGCATCAAGGAGCCGTTTCTTTTGAAGGGTTTATCCCAACCCGGACAATACCTTTTGAAGATCATCAGACAATTCGGCGATACAAGTAATCCGCTCCCTGGTAATGGGATGAGGCAGGGAAATTTGTTTGGCGTGAAGGAAAAAGCGGTTTGAGGAAAGACCCAATTCTTTTCCGGACGTTGATCCATAAAGTATATCACCAACCACAGGATGGCCTTGAAAAGACAGGTGGGCCCGAATTTGATGGCTGACTCCGGTTACCAGTTGGATTTCAACCAGGGTATGGTCTTGGTAGCTTTTCATCGGACTGATCTGGGTGACGGCTTGATAGATCCGGCCTCGATGGGTGTCATTTGGAGTGAGGATCCCTTTCATTTTACGATTGTCTGACGGATCATGGGCCAGGGGAAGAGAAATCCTCATTGGTTTTCGGATGGTTCCTTCAACCAGGGCCCAATAGGTCTTTTCCCATCGTTTAGAGGACAGGTCTTTTTTCATCTGACTCCAGGTATCCTGTTTAAGGGCAACGGCCAGCAAGCCGGAAGTCCCGTTGTCAAGACGGTGAACCAAACCGGGTTCCAGGGGTTTATTGCCGACTCCGAGGATTCGAGGCCAGAAGTAAACCAGGGCATTGGCCAGGGTCCCTGTTTCAAACGGGCCGAGAGGATGAGTCGGCGTCAATCCTGGTTTTTCAATGATCAGAAGGGCATGATCTTCAAAAGCGACAGACGGTTTGGGGACCTGTTCGGGAATCAGGAAAGGGCTTATAGGTCCGGGGATATCAATTTCCAGACGGTCTCCAGGCCTAACCCTAAATCCTTTGGAGACCGGCCGCCCGTTGACCCGTACGGCATGTCTGGAAAAAAGGTCTTCTCTGTTCCGGCGCGAAAAAACGGGCAGGTTCTGTTTGATTAAACTATCTGCTCGAACGGTTCCGGTCAGATTTTTTGAGACCAGCCAATGGAACCGTTCGGGAAGACAGACGATATCAGTTTTATTCAAAGGTTAAATGCCGTGGAGGTCAGGTTAGTTAGGAAGGTTTTTTAATGCCGTTAACCTGGATGTTCTCATCCATGGAAGATATCTAAGGAAGACAGGTTTCCGGCTTTAAAAGAACTCATGGATATAACCTGAAGATCTAAAGACTCAATCATCTATTATATAGATTGGCCTTTCTTTTTCGGCGGGCGGCTTCCCGCTGTTTTCGTTTTTTCTTAACGCTTGGCTTCTCATAGAACTCGCGCTGTTTGAGCTCTTTCTTCAGGCCATCCATCTGCATTTTTTTCCGTAACAGCTTTATGCCCGCCTCAATGTTATTGTCTTTGACAAACACATTGATGGACATTTTTTTAACACCCCTTTCTAATGGGAATATTTAAATTGCGGCGCTTTAAATTACGGACAATCACCATCCTTCTTTTTACGAAGTCCAACCAAGTAGGACGGGATCGATAATCCTAAATAATGATTTATTAAAATCCCCTTCCTGGGTTCACTCCCTTTAATAGGAGTTCCGGTTTGAAGGCTCCTTCCTCTCCAGGAAGCAGATAACTTCTTGATATTTTAAATAAATTTTAAAAAAAAATATTATAACAAAAAATAATAAAAAGTCAAATCATTTTTATGAATCGGGGTGAAATTTTTCTATTTGTTCCGGCTGGAACCGGAAATTTTAAAAAAGAGGGTCAGGTCATATTTGACAAAATAAATAGTTTATGTTTTTCTGAAACCGCAGTCTTAACAACGTCATTTTGAGGACAAAAATAGGAGTTTAATATTCAATCCCGTTATTCCTACACCGGAAAGGGCTATAGGGCTGAGAATATAAGAAAAATTTTTTTCCGATTCAAACCATCAAAAGCCATTGACTCCATTGTTTTTTCATACTATAAGAAATCGGTATTTCCACCCTGATTTTTTTCTGAAACAGATAGGGCCACTATTTTATTTATTGTAAGGAGCAAGCGATGTCGAAAGTGTCCTTAATTATTAATAACCGATCCGTACAAACGGAATCCGATAATACTATTTTACAAACCGCCAACCAGGAAGGGATTTTCATACCAACGCTATGTTATCATCCACTGTTAAAACCGGAAGAAGCCTGCCGGATCTGTGTGGTTCATGTGGAAGGTGAAGAAAAACTGGTGGCTTCCTGTGCCGCTTTAGTTAAAGAGGGTATGGTCGTTCAAACTGATTCCCCGGCGGTTCTGGAGGCCCGACGAGGTATTTTAGAACTTCTTCTGGAAAATCACTATGGTGATTGTCTGGCCCCCTGTCACCTGGCCTGCCCAGCCGGGATAGATATTCAAGGCTATGTGGCCCATATCAGCCGGGGAGAATTTCAGGAGGCCCTGAAGTTGATCAAGGAAAGAAATCCCCTGCCTTTAAGTATCGGCCGGGTCTGCCCGCATTTTTGTGAGGATGCCTGCCGGAGAAACCGGGTTGATCAGCCGATAGCCATCAACCCCTTGAAACGCTTTGCGGCCGACTACGATCTTCTTCAAGGGATCAACTATAAACCGGTGATTCCTTCGGACAGCGGTCATAAGGTAGCTATTATTGGGGGAGGTCCAGGGGGTCTTTCTGCTGCTTATTATCTGCGTCAACGTGGTCATCAGGTAACCATATTTGATGCCCAACCTCAATTGGGAGGGATGCTTCGTTACGCCATTCCGGAATATCGTCTGCCCAAAAAAATTGTAGACCAGGAGGTCCAAGGGATCATTGATTTGGGGGTGGAGGTCAGACCGAACCAATTTTTTGGGAAGGATGTGACCATGGCCAGCCTTCGTGCTGAAGGATTCAAAGCGATTTTTTTAGCTATTGGTACCTGGAAATCACAACGGTTGGGCCTGGAAGGCGAGGACCTGCCGGGGGTAGTCCATGCCCTGGACCTGTTGATTCGTACTTCCAAGGGTAATCCGGTTGACCCAGGGAAAAAAGTCATCATTATCGGGGACGGGAATACAGGGATGGATGCGGCCAGAACGTGCCTGCGTCTTGGGACAGAACAGGTGATCATGCTTTATCGGCGCTCCCGAAAAGAAATGACGGCCCATCATGAGGAAGTAGATGCCACTGAGGCCGAAGGGGTCAAGCTGGAACTGCTGGTTTCCCCGACTCGCATTATTTCCGAGAACGGCCGATTCAAAGCCATGGAATTCATCCGCAATGAACTCAAAGAACCGGATGCCGGGGGGCGGGCCAGACCTTTTCCCATACCAGGTTCCGAGACGATCTATGAAGCGGATCTGGCCGTCATTTCCATCGGCCAGTTTTCTGACCTGACCTTTCTGGAGAAGGATCCGGATTTAAAGGACCTGGTCCTTTCCAAATGGAAGACCCCTGATGCCGATCCTGAAACCCTTCAAACCTCCATTCCAGACCTTTTTATTGGTGGAGATCTCTTGCGAGGGCCGCAAACGGTGATTCGGGCCATTGCTGACGGACGCATAGTGGCCAATTCCATACATCAGTATCTGACCCGCGGGGCTGTTCAGGCGGTTAAAAAACCCTTTAACATCAGCAAGGGGAAGAAATTGCCCCAGGTGGATCCGGTGATATTCGAAGATTTTCCTAAAAAACCACGGGTCCAACTGCCTCAGATGCCCTTGCCTGAAAGGAATAACTTCAAGGAGGTGGAAGGGACCATTCAGCAGTCTGAGGCCTTGGCCGAGGCCGCCCGCTGTCTCTCTTGTGGTTGTCTGGATGTCCTGGATTGCCGGCTGCGCTCTTACGCCGACACCTATAATGTAGATATTGACAACCTCCCAACCTGGACCCATAGGAAGTACCCCATCCAAACCGACCATGAACACATTTTAGTTGACCCGAATAAATGTATCACCTGTAGAAGATGTGTCCATGGATGTTCGGAATATCAGATTCAACAGGCCTTTGAACTGAAGGAAGTTCAAAAAGAGGAAGGACCACCAGCTTTCACTCCTTTCATCAATGACCGCTGTGTCTCCTGCGGTCTCTGTTTGAATAACTGCCCCACCGGGGCACTTACGGAAAAGACGGCCGGTCTCCCAGGGCCGTGGAAGTTGACCAGGACCAAAAGCACCTGCACCTACTGCGGTGTCGGATGCCAGCTTTATCTGGAAAAGGTGGACGGCAGGATCGTCCGGGTCACCGGGGTGGATAACACGCCTCCTAATTACGGCCACCTGTGCGTTAACGGACGTTTCGGTTTCGAGTTTATCAACCATCCGGACCGCTTGAAACACCCCCTCATAAAGGAAGGGGATCATTTTCGTCAAGCCTCATGGAATGAGGCCCTAAATCTGGCGGCCAAACGATTTTTAGAAATACGGGATCAGTATGGACCCAACTCCTTGGCCGGTCTTGCTTCAGCCCGGGCTACCAATGAAGAAAATTATCTGATGCAGAAATTGGTCAGGGGAGTTTTTAAAACCAACAATATTGATCATCAAAGCCGGCTTTTGCATGACGGCAACTTAGACGGTCTGGAGGAGGCCTTTGGAGGCAGGGCCATGACTAATTCCATCGCTGAAATCGAGCAATCCAAAGTCATCTTGGTCACAGGTGCCAATACCAAGGAAAAAAATCAGGTCATCGGGGCGGCTATCAAACGGGCTGTCCTCAATCAGGGGGCCAAGCTTATAGTCGTTGATCCAAACAAGATTGAATTGACGGAAATGGCTGCCCTTTGGTTGAGGCCGAAACCAGAAACCGATTTGGCTTGGATCAATGGTCTGATCCACATCATCATTAAAGAAGGCCTTTACGATAAAAATTATATCCAGGAACGAAACGAAGGGTTTGAAAGATTGAAAGCATCTGTTTCCGATTTCACCCCTTCCTATGTTGCCAATATTACCGGGATTCCGGAGGACGATCTGTCCCGAGCGGCCCGTATATACGCCAGCGACCGGGCAGCAATCTATTATGCCTTGGGCATTACCCGGAACGGACAGGGGACCGATAATGTCAAGGCCCTGGCCAACCTGGCCATGCTCTGTGGCAATATCGGGGTTCCAGGGGCCGGGATTAATCCCTTGAGGGATCGCAACAACCTCCAGGGAGTTTGTGATATGGGGGCCCTGCCGGATGTTTTTTCCGGAAATCAGGATGTGAGCGATTCAGAGATAATAGCCAAGATGGAAAAGGCCTGGGGAGTGTCAGGACTCTCAACAAAGCCCGGGCTTCATTTAATGGAAATCCTCGAGAAGGCGAAGAACAAGGAGATCCGAGGTATTTATCTCTTGGGGGAAAGTCCGATCCTTTCCGGATCGGGTAACGAAGAAGTGACCCAGGCCCTCAAGGACGTTGAGTTCTTGGTCGTTCAAGAGCTCTTTTTGACCGAAGCTGCTCAGGTGGCCGACGTGGTCTTGCCAGGGGCTGCTTTTGCCGAGAAAGAGGGTACCTTCACCAACACTGAACGCCGTGTCCAACGGGTACGACAAGCGGTTTCGCCGCCGGAAGAAGCCAAGCCGGATTGGTGGATTATCAGCGAATTATCCACTAAGATGGGCCTGCCCATGAACTATAAAAATCCGGAAGCCGTTTTTGAAGAAATGCGTACTTTGACCCCTTCTTATGCCGGGATCACCTACCAACGTATCAACCGGGCGGGGATACAGTGGCCTTGTCCAACCTCGGATCATCCGGGAACCCCATATCTTTATAAAGATGGATTCACTCGGGGTGGGGAAAAGTTTCAAGCCATTGCTTATACAAGGCCTAAAGAAGCCTAGATTGGGAATTGCCCTATTCCCTCGATCCCCCTTTTCAAAGGGGGAAGTTTTCTTCCCTTTAAAAAGGGGAGGTCGGGAGGGATTTAATCAAAGTTTTTTGTTGACAATCAGGAACTGTTGATTGGCCAGCAAACATCAAACCTCAGGTTCTGCCGGATATCATATGCCCTCAGAAGAAGTCCCAAACCATAGCAAAGTAAATGACAAATTTGGGACTTTTAATGAATTATCAAGGTGAAGCGTGAGAAGAATTTTTTGTCAAAGTTTTCTTATTGTGGCTGGCCTATGGATTTTGGGGTTTCTTGTGTTTCCCCTGGAATTATGGGCCAGCGGGGCCTATCCTTACCGCTTTCCAAACCCTAAGCTTACAATGGATCCCAAGGCCGATACGGTTATCGGTCTTTTGGGAGAATATACCATAAAAGAAAAAGACACCTTATTGGATGTGGCCCGGGATTATGATTTGGGGTTTAATGAGATGGCGAATTTATACCCCAACATCGATCCCTGGGTGCCGAAGGTGGGGACAAAGCTCATTATTCCAAGTCAATGGATCCTGCCACAAACCCAACATTTCGGTATTGTTATCAATATAGCCGAAATGCGGCTATATTTTTTTTTAAAATCCTCAAAATTGGTCCGAACTTATCCCATCGGAATCGGGGATCAGGGCTGGTTCAGTCCTGAAGGGATTTTCCATATCACGGGAAAAAGAAAAAACCCTGCCTGGCATATTCCTGAGTCTCTACAGGAAAAATATCAAACGAAAGTCATGCCCCCCGGTCCGGATAATCCTTTGGGGGATTATTGGTTGGGCCTATCCATCCCGGGATACGGGATTCATGGGACCAACTTTCCCTGGGCCGTAGGCCGGTTGGTGACCCATGGCTGTATTCGTCTTTATCCTGAAGATATTGAAAAGCTGTTCGTCATGGTGGAGGCCAAAACACCGGTTGAGCTTATTTATGAACCGGTCAAAGTGGGTTGGAAGCAAGGAAGGATTTTTCTGGAAGTCCATCCGGATGTTTATCAGAAAATACCTGACTTGACCGGGTATGGGTTAAAAAAAATTAAGTCATTAGGCTTGACCGAACTGGTGAATCAGGATTTAATAGTGAAAACCTTGGAAGAAAAACATGGTATTCCGGTCGATGTGACCCAAGATTGATATTTTTTTATTTTTCCCTTGACAAAGCAGGAGTTTACTTTTAATAAATAAAAGCATAAGGTCATTATTCAAAAGACTTTAATGGCATTTGTGCTAAGGTCTAATTTTTTAAAAACGGATAGCCGGAAAAAAGAAATAATCTATCCTGGATTTTTTTCATAAGCGTTTAAATTTTTTAAGGAAATATAATCCAAGCAATTTGGAGAGGAGGTGAAAGAGAATGATCCGACCAGGAAAGGCGATGAAGGCAAGTATTCTATTATCTCTTTTATTATTCATTGGTGCGTTGGGTTCAGGGTGTTGCTTCACGGCGGCCACTGCAGAAGCTCCCACAGCGCCCCCTGCACCAGCTCCGGTTGTTCAGGCACCACCACCGGCGCCGGCACCAGTTGTGCAACCTGCGGCTAAGTGTGAATGTGATTTAAGTCAACTTGACGCAGCGGTGAAGAAAGCTGAAATGGCGGCTGAAAGGGCCGCACTGGCAGCAGATAGGGCCGAGGCGGCAGCCAATAAGGCCGAAGCCGTTTTTATGAAGAAGATGAAGAAATAGCAAGCTTAAAAGTCCCTTGAAGTTTAGAAGGCCTATAGGTTGAAGAATACCTATGGGCCTTTTTACTTTCATTTCTGTTGGGAATACTGGCACCTCCAAGTTTTTTTACTCATAATGAATCTTAAATCAAAAAACGACAGTTACGATGTCGCAGTCGTCGGTGCCGGTCATGCCGGGTGTGAAGCGGCTTTGGCTGCGGCCCGGATGGGCTGCCGCACCCTTCTCCTGACCATCAATATCGATCACATCGGGGCCATGTCCTGCAATCCGGCTGTAGGAGGGTTGGCTAAGGGACATCTGGTTAAAGAAATTGACGCCCTGGGCGGCGAAATGGCTAAAAATATTGATGCCACCGGTATCCAGTTTCGCAGACTGAATACACAAAAAGGGCCGGCGGTTTGGTCATCCCGGGCCCAGGCCGATATGGACGTCTACAAACAACGCCTTCGCTGGGTGGTGGAAAATCAGGAGAGCTTGGATGTCAAACAGGCCATGGTGGATTCGCTCTGGGTGGAACAGGGGCAAGTGAAAGGTCTGCGAACCAGCTTGGGACAAATTTTTCTGGCCAAAGCGGTCATACTGACTACCGGAACTTTTCTGCAGGGCCTGATTCATATAGGTTTCAATCAATTTCCTGCCGGCCGGATGGGGGATCCGGCCTCGACGGCCCTATCGGATTCCCTTAGGTCTTTGGGGTTGGTTATGGGGAGGCTCAAGACAGGGACTACCCCCAGGTTACAAGGAAAAACCATTGATTTTCATTCGTTGAATCTTCAAGAAGGAGACGAACCCCCTATTCCCTTTTCTTTTACTACCGAGGCGGTTACACAAACTCAAGTCCCCTGTTTTATAACCTATACCCAGCCCGAAACACATGACCTGATCAGGGCTAACCTCGATCGCTCTCCACTTTTTATGGGTCGTATTGAAGGGACCGGTGTTCGCTATTGCCCTTCTATTGAAGATAAGGTTGTCCGTTTTCCTGATAAAATAAGACATCATATTTTTTTAGAACCTGAAGGCCGAAAGACCACCGAATATTATCCTAATGGGATTTCAACCAGTTTGCCGGTGGATATTCAGCTGACCATGCTACGGTCCATTCCCGGTCTGGAAGCGGCGGAAATGGTTCGGCCTGGTTATGCGATCGAATATGATTTTGTCGATCCCCAGCAATTGAACCCCTTCCTGGAAGTCAAGTCAGTGGCCGGACTTTATCTGGCCGGGCAGATTAACGGCACCTCAGGTTATGAGGAAGCCGCCGCTCAGGGCTTGATGGCCGGGATCAATGCTGCCTTAACAATTCAAGAATGTAAGCCTCTGGTCCTGACGCGTTC